>JAHEKA010000127.1 GCA_024638585.1 Rhodospirillales bacterium | reverse complement strand
GAGTCGGATTGACCCAGTCCGGCGGATGCACATGCGATTCCAGTTCCTGGTTGAATTGATCGTAGGGCTGAAGTTGGATGAGTTGTGACATGGTGGACTAGGGCTCCATCGCGTTGTCGCGTTTGGATGATTGGAAGAATGCGAGAGCGTGTTTCGCGACAAGCGGAAAGATCCCTAACAACGCAAATGCAAAGGTGAGCTGCAGCAGTTGTGATGGGGTGAGCACCGCCGCCGCACCTTTTTCGGCAAGTTCCGTCAGATTCGGGACGCGCGATCCTGCGTAGACATAAACCAGCGTGCCCGGAAACATTCCTGCCTGGCTGACCCACCAAAACGTCCTGGCCTTTACCGGAGTCAATCCCATCACCAAGTTGATCACGAAGAAGGGAACAAGAGGAATTAGCCGAAGCGTGAACAGGTAGAACGCGCCCTCACTCTCCAAATGATCGTTGAACAATTCGAGCCGACTGCCAAATTTCGACTGCACGGCATCACGCAATAGGTAGCGGCTGGCCAGGAAGGCGACGGTCGCGCCAGCGGTTGATGCAAAGCTGACGATCAGAACGGATGGCAGGAACCCGAAATACCAACCATAGACAAGGGTCAGCGCCGCCGCTCCGGGAAGCGACAAGCCCGTCACCACCACATACAGCACAAACGCGAGACCATAGATCAAAACGGGGTGGTCGCTTTGAAACTGACGGAGCTCAGATTCTTTGGTTGCCAGGTAATCAAGCGAAAGATATTGGCCGAACTGAGTGATCACCAATGCGATGATCGCAATCGCAAGGACCAGCAAGATCGGTTTGGTGTAGTTACCCGAACGCTGCGAGCTCGACGATTCGATTTGATCATCGGGACTGGCGCACGTCCAGTCCCGCGCGCTCGACCATCGCCACGCATTCGGCCAGCATCACCCGTTCCACGGCATTGGTCAGGTTCTTGGCGATTTTGGCGGTGTTGCCGGCGCCGAGCGGTCCGAAATGATGGACGCTTTTCCCTAGCGGCAGAAGGTGCGCGCGGGCTCGGGCGACCAAGTCGTCTCGGCCGCCCACCAGGAAGATGCCGTCCCCGGCATGCAGGCGGCGTGGGACCGAGGTGACCGAGGCGTCCAAAACATCGACGTCGCGCCCGCCGGCGGCCTCCGCCACCCGCAATGTCGTCGCCGGCAGGATGGTGGAGTGCAGCAGCACCAGGGTCCTTGCCGCCGCCCCTTCGAGCACCCCGGCGGGGCCAAGGGTCGCGTCAAACACTTCCTGATCGTTGTGGACGAAGACGTGCACGATGACGGCACCTTGGGACGCGGCGGCAGAGGATTCCGCGGTCTCGGCGCCAAGTTCGCGGGCGGTCTCCAGGGGTTCCTCGGCGATGTCGTAGGCGGTGACGTCATGGCCTTCGAGCTTCAACCGGTGCAGCAGCGCGCGGCCCATCTTGCCGACACCGATCAATGCAACCCGTTCCGCCATTCTGACCTCCTAATATGGGCTCCCCCCAAAACTTCATCTTACGCGCAAACGCAATGGGAGTGCGGCTTTACCGCGGGGTCGGGCCAGGCCGGGGACGGCAATTTGACCGCAATCAGGGGGGGCCTTATTATTTGAAAACGAACGATTCTTGAGTGGAGAAGAGACCAACCATGGAAGTCACGCCCGTATCTGACATCATGGGCGCGGAGGTCACAGGGGTGGACCTGTCCGTGCCGATGGACGCGGAAACCCAGTGCGCCCTGCGCGATGCGTTCCTGAAATATCAAGTCCTGGTCATTCGCGACCAGCACCTGACGCCGCTGCAGCAGGTGGAATTCTCCTCGCAATGGGGCGAGCTCGAGATTCCCGACAACGTCCAGCACACCCATGGGGACAGCAATCGGGTGATGATCCTGTCCAATGAGATCAGGCCCGACGGCTCGGCTGTGGGCGTCGTTGACGGTGGCGATTTCTGGCACTCTGATTCTTCGCACCACACGGTGCCGTCGATGATCACCATCCTGCAATCGGTGCGCCATCCGTCGAAAGGCGGGGATACCGAGTTCTGCAACATGTACAAGGTCTATGAGGATTTGCCGGAGGAAACCAAGGCCAAGATTGAAGGCAAGCTCGGCGTCCATCACGTTTCCAAGGTCAAGAACAAGCGTGTCACCGTCTCACCCGACCGGCCCGGGGCCAAGGATTTCTATGAGATGCAGGCCAAGACCCGGGAGGACGTGCTGCAACCCCTGGTCCTCACCCATCCGGAGACCGGGCGCAAGGCGCTCTATTGTTCGCCGCGCTTCACCCTCGGCATCCAGGGCATGACCGAAGAGGAAGCCGATCCCATCCTGGACGAGCTGTTCGGCTATATCACCGATCGCAAGCGGCGGTGGCATTACCGCCACAAATGGCAGGACAATGACCTGGTGTTCTGGGACAACCGATGCGTCTGCCATCGGGCGGTCGGCGGCTACGGCCTGCCCGACATCCGCTGCCTGCACCGCACCGTGGTCGCCGGCGACCGGGCCTATACGGATCAGCAGGCCGCTTGAGGCGCAGGGGACCACGGCGGTGATCGTTACCCCTTTCGCCGACGCGACCTTCGGGGCGGAGGTGAGGGAGATCGATCTGACCCGGCCGATCGCCGACGCCGATTTCCAAGCACTCTATCGGGCGTTCCTCGATTTTCATGTGCTGGCTATACGCAACCAGGACCTTTCCGCCGATCAGCAAGTGGCCTTTACCCGGCGCTTCGGCTCAATCGGCGAACACGCCAACAAGCGCTACCGGCATCCCGACAATCCCTATGTGCTCCTGCTCACCAACGAAATCGGGCGCGACGGCAAACCCATCGGCGTGATCGACGCGGGAGACATGTGGCATTCCGATTCCTCGCACCATGCCGTTCCCGCCAAGATGACGCTGCTGCATTCGGTCAGGCGTCCCTCCCGGGGCGGCGATACCGAGTTCTGCGACATGCACGCGGTCTATGAGGCATTGCCCGACAAACTCCGCGCTCGGATCGCGGGCAAGCTCGGCATTCATCACGCCTCGAAATTGCTCAATCCCCGGGCCATCATCTCGACCAGCCGGCCAGACGCTCAGGAGAATTACGAAGAATCCGCGCGCGAACGTCCCCACATGCGCCAACCATTGGTGCGCACCCATCCGGAAACCGGCCGGCCGTCGGTCTATGCCAGTCCCCGCTTCACCATCGCCATCGACGGCATGGACGATGCCGAGGCCCAGCCCATCCTGGACGCGCTCTTCGCGTATCTGACCGACCGCAAGGCGCCCTATCTCTTGCGCTACAAGTGGCAGGACGGGGACGTGGTGCTGTGGGACAACCGCTCGGTCAACCATCGTGCGGTCGGCGGCTACGGCATGGACGACATCCGCCGCCTGCACCGCACCACTGTCGCCGGCGATGCGGCGTTCTACCGACCGGCCGCGTGAGACGAGCAAAGATCAGAAACTGGCAGTCAGGCTTAACGCCCCGAAGTTGTGGGGATGGTCCTGGCCGTCGAATTCAAGGGTCCGCAGCACCTGAGTATAGGTGATGCGGAAACGGCGGAAGATCAGGGCCACGCCGATCTGTGCGTCCCCCACCCAGAATTTGCGATCGACCCGATGGCTGTCGGTGAAGCTGTTGCCGTCGAGGAAAATGTTCCGCGCCATGGCCCGGCCTTCCAAGCCGGCAAACACATACCAGCCGAAGAAGCTGTTGGGCGGCTCGAAATGCACGGCGCCGGGCATCGAGGGGCGGATGCGGTCAGGGCCCGAGAAATCACCCTTGAAATCGTCGCCAAGCCGCAGGGTGAGTCCCAGGGCCCCGAACGTGAAGACATTGCCCAGGCTCAGTCCCGCGTGGGGGATGATGTCGGCGTCCAGACCGAAGAGCGGCGTGTCCTCCTTGAAGAAACGGCGGCTATGCACATAGGTCAGGTTGAGGGTGGGTTCATTCTCCAATTGATTGTCCCAGCCGCGGGGCTCGGTATAACCGAAAGTCTCGTGCCAGAATACCTGGGCGTTCTCGGCCTGGGAGGCGGGGCCGATGACGCCGAGAGAAATCGAAACCGCGTCATGCCGGTCAGCGGTCTGCGATACCAACCCGATTTCGCCATACAGCCACCCCGCATAGGGCCGGTCCTCGGTCAGCAGGGCCGTGGCGGCGATATCCTCCGGCGTGTACATGTTCTGACCGGCCGCGAAGCCGATCCGCCGTTCCCCGGCGTCGGGAAATAGGGGCAGGGCGCGCGCGAGCCACTGGCTGAAATCGGCGAACTGGTCCTTGCGTGACAGCCAGCTTGCCTTGAGACCGTTTGTGTAGTGCCGGTCGGATCCGCCGAAACTGTCATTCTCCAGCAGCAGCGAGACGCTGGAGCGGTCCTGGGCGGCGAGGGCGGGGCCCGGCGTAAAGGAGGCGAACAGGGCAAGAAACAACGCAAGACCGGCGACCGGCGGACGGAACATCAACATGGCGAAACCTTAACCGCGCTCTTCCCCATTGGCCAGCATATCCGTATATTCACCACCTAAACCAAATCAATAAAATCAAGGGAGGAAACCCGTTATGGTAGATACCACTTTACCCGACATAGACCTCAACGGTCGCGTCGTTATCGTCACCGGTGCGGACCGGGGGCTCGGCCGGGCCATGAGCCTGGCCCTGGCCGAAAAGGGCGCCCAGCTGGTCCTGGCGTCGCCCGCATTCGATGCCCTGCGGGTCGTGGCGGGGGAGATCGCGGCCGCCGTCGGGGCCGACCGCGCGATCGCCATGGAAACCGACATAACCGATCTCTCCTCTTGCCGAAACTGTCTCGCCCAGACGCTTGAGGCGTTCGGCCGCCTCGACGTTCTGGTGAATAACGCGCGCCGTCCCCATCGGGGTCCGGGGCTTCCTCCCACCGGGAACTCGTTCCCGTTTTATGACACCAATCCCCAGATCTACAGGGAAACCGTGGAGGTGAATGTCACCGGAACTTTTTTCATGGCCTATACGGTGGCGCCCTATTTCATCGAACAAGGCCATGGCAAGATTATCAACCTCACCACCTCGGTCCATAATTTCTCGGGCCGCGCCAACAGCCCCTACGGCGTGACAAAGGCGGCGGTGGATGCCGAGACTTATATCTGGGCCAAAGACCTGGATGGCACCGGCGTTACCTGCAACGCGCTCCTGCCTGGAGGCGCCTGCGATTCCGATCCGGAGCGGGTGAAAAAGCCCGGCCAGAGCCTGTTGCCGGTGGAGGTCATGAACCCGGTTTTGATCTGGCTGTGTTCCGAGCGTTCCGACCGCGTGACCGGCGGGCGTTTCAACGGCAGCCTGTGGGATTCTTCCCTTGATGTCGATGCCGCCGGAGAAGGGTGCCGTGAACCCGCCGCCTTTGTCGGCATGGAGTAGACGACGAACCCCGCGGCCTGTTTCCAAGCCCCGGGGCCTTCGCGAGTTCGGTTCTTGTCTATTCGGCGGCCGAGGCCGAGGTCTTCTGACGGCCCGCCATCAACTTGGTGACGGCATCTTCCACCACCGTTCCCTTGTAGAAATCCGGGTTCATCTTGGTGTGCATCTCAGCCGTGTTCTCGAACACGAACAGCCGGAAGTCGTCTTCGGTGATGGTTTCGTGCTCCACCATTTCCCAGGCCTCGTGCAGGACCCCGGACATGTCGGGCACGTCCCAGTGGCCGATATCGGATGAGAAGATCGCCTTCAGCTTGACGCCGAAATGGTTCATCTTCTCATTGAACGCCAGCGCCGTCATCTTGTCGTCGGCTTCCGCGCCGTAATAGAAATTCGGCACGAACTGATCGCGGATCTCTTCCCGGGTGGTGACCCCGGCGGCCTCGAAATCGTTCATGGGCCGGGTCTCGTTGATCTGCGACTGTGGCAGTTCCTGACAATCGCGCCACTGCTCCTTGGTCATGTAGGGCATGTGGCCGTAGCGGTCGAACATCTCCTCCATCAACTCGATATCCAGCTTGCTGGGATCCTGATGCTCGTAGATCCAGTCCAGGTTGCGCTTCTCGAAGATCTCCATCAGATCGTTATAGAGCTGGGAGGCCCAGGCGACGCCGCCCTCGAGGAAAGCGACGTTGAGCTGCGGGAAACGCTTCAAGACACCGGAGAAGAACAGTGAGCGGGCGAAGAATTCGTTGCCCACCGAGAACGTGCCGAGGCGATTGAAGGCGTAACAATTGGGCGACTGCCGGCGCTGGGTCTTCTGGGCACCGGAATGGCCCGCCGGCAAGACCTTGAGGTCGATCAGCTTCTGCCAGAACGGGTCGTAGTCATTGCCGTCGCGCGGCTCCATGCAGATCGAGGTCACCCGCTGGGTCAGCTCCCCAAGCTTGGGATCGGCGGCGGCGACTTCGGGAACCGCGTCGCGCACTTCACCTGAGATGGTGACGGTCTTGAGGCCGAGGGTGTTGACGACGTGTTCCAGCTCATCGATGGCTTCTTCAGGGGTCCATGTCGGGATCACCGCCGACGGCGTCATGCGGTCCTTCACCTCGTCAAACATCTCGGCATAGAGCGTGTTCAACGAACGTGCCACCACCTGGCGCATTTCCGCATCGCGAATTTGGTTGGCGGAAATGCCGTAGGTCGTATAGACGATGGCGAAATCGATGCCGGCATCTTCCAGCCGTTCGGCATAGAGTTTCGGCAACATGCAGGTCGCGCGGTCAATTGTGTATTTGCCCGACGGCGCGGCCCAGAACATGGACCGATGGGTAGAGGTGTAGCCG
>JAHEKA010000126.1 GCA_024638585.1 Rhodospirillales bacterium | reverse complement strand
TGAAAAACCGCCCTTGCAGATAAGTCATGGCCGCATCCTCCCAACCATAACAGTTGCGCCACATTCCCGGCAGGCGCCGGGAATGGAGAGCGATCCCAAATCGTCCCACGGGGAGCAATTCATTGTTGTTTTTCGGGTTTCGTCTCACTGCCTATTGGCGCCCAGATTATGGCTCAAATATGGCCGTTCGATGGGTTCGGAACGGACCCGGAAGCGATGCTTTGCACGGGGGCATTTGCGCCCTACCCTGACCCCCCGGAGGATTGGTTTCGGAGGTCGCCATGCATGATGTCGTCGTTATCGGCGGCGGACACAACGGCTTGGTTTGCGCCGCCTACTTGGCCGGCAGCGGCTTCAAGGTCTGCGTTCTCGAAACACGCGGTACCATCGGCGGCGCCGCCGTCACGGAAGAATTCCACCCCGGTTTCCGGAACTCGGTCGCCGCTTACACGGTCTCGCTGTTACAGCCCAAGATCATCCGGGATCTCGATCTGCCGCGGCACGGTCTGAGGATTGTCGAACGGCGGCTGCAGAATTTCCTGCCCTTGCCCGACGGAGGTTCGCTTGCCGTGGGCGGCGCCAGCACCCGGGATGAGGTCGCGAAATTCTCTGCCAAGGATGCCGGCCGGTTGGAGGCCTACAGCGCGCGTCTCGCCGTCATCGCCGGTCTTCTGCGCGAGCTGGCCTTGAAGACACCCCCCAACATCGTGCATGGCCGCAGGCTGGCAGCGCTGGGCCAGGCGTTGGAGGCCGCGCGGATCGCGCAAAAGGTCGGCCGTTTGGGCCTGTCCGGGGAACGCGACCTGCTGGAGCTGTTCACCGGGTCCGCGGGCGATTTTCTCGACCGCTGGTTCGAAAGCGATCCCATAAAGGCGGTGTTCGGCTTCGATGCCGTCGTCGGCCATTACGCGAGCCCTTATGCCCCCGGCTCGGCCTATGTTCTGCTGCATCATGCATTCGGAGAGGTCAATGGCCGCAGCGGTCAGTGGGGCCACGCCATCGGCGGCATGGGGTCGATTACGCAGGCCATGGCGCGGGCGGCGACGACGCGCGGCGTTGAAATCCGGACCGAATGTCCGGTTAGCCACGTCGTCGTCGAGAAAGGCCGCGCATCCGGGGTGGTCACCGAAGCGGGGCAGGAAATCCCCGCCCGCGCCGTCGTGTCTGCGGTCAACCCGAAGCTTCTGTTCACCCGAATGGTCGATCCAGCGCACCTGCCCGCGGATTTCCAGGAACGGATTGGTGCCTACCGGATGGGTTCCGGCACCTTCCGCATGAACGTGGCGCTGTCGGAACTCCCCGACTTCAGCTGCCTCCCGGGCCGCAGCCCTGCCGATCACCACACGGCCGGAATCATCATCGCACCCAGCCTCGCCTATATGGAGCGCGCCTGGTGCGACGCCCGGACCCGGGGCTGGGCGCGGGAACCCGTGATCGAGATGCTCATCCCCTCGACCTTGGACGACAGCCTTGCTCCCCCGGGCGCCCACGTCGCCAGCCTGTTCTGCCAGCACGTGGCGCCGGACCTTCCGGGCGGTGCCTCCTGGGACGACCACCGGGAAGAGGTCGCAGATCTGATGATCGCCACGGTGGATGCCTATGCACCGAATTTCCGGCGATCGGTCGTCGGGCGCCAGATCCTCTCGCCGTTGGACCTGGAACGGACCTTCGGGCTGACCAGTGGCGACATCTTCCACGGCGCGCTCGATGCGGGCCAGCTGTTCTCGGCCCGGCCCGTCCTCGGCCATGCCGATTACCGCGCACCTATCCCAGGTCTTTACATGTGTAGCGCGGGCACCCATCCCGGCGGCGGCGTCACCGGGGCGCCAGGCCACAACGCGGCACGGGAAATCGCCCGCGACATGGGACGCCGCGGCCCAAAATAGGACCGGGCGGCGCGCGGACGGAGAAGCGTCTTGGGACCGCCCTCCCCCGTGTCCACCGGCGCTTTGCCCTGTCCCATGGCTTGACGGCGAGCCGCCGGCATCAGCGCGGGGTCGTGTCGTAGCTCGTCATTTTTATGAACTCCAAGCGCGTCCCGTCGGGATCACGGAAATAGATCCGCGGTCCGTTGACGGTGCCGCCTTGCCGATCCTCTTCGAAGAGAATCTCCGCGCCGGCCGCCTCCAGATGCGCCTTGGCCTTGGCCAAGTCCTCTTCGGAAATCGTGAAGGCATGGTGGACGAGGTCCTTGCCCCCCTCACGGTTGATGGGGGCGTCCTCGGCACAGAGCAGGATGCACGTGCCCCCGGCATCCATGAAGGAATACCGTTTTCCATCGGAATTGATCGGCTGGAGGCCGACGACGTCGGCATAGAACTTGGTACTTTTCTCGAGATCGGAAACCGGGATCGAGAAATGTGCGATACCCTGGCATTGAACCATGACCGCCTCCGTGAGATTGCTTCGTTATTGGTTCCGCCGTTCGACGCGACATCGCGCTTGAAAGGCCGTAGCGGAATTTATACACCTAAATGCCAGGGTCGATGAATGTTCACGTTTCGCGGGCGCGCAAGCCTCTCGCCGCACTCGCAATGGCATGGGTGCCCGGGGAAGATAATACTTGTCCATATCCGACAACAACTCGCCCCCTTCGGCTCAGCGGAGCCTTTTTCTCAGGGTCCACGGCACCCTGGTGGTGCTTGGCACCATCATCGCCCTTGAACTGTTCCGCCGGGCCGGCATCAGCGCCCCCAATCCCCAGCTCTTTACCGCCCTTGCCATCACCTACGCGGCTTACAGCGGGGGATATCTGGGCGGGCTCGCCGGCGCGGGGATCGGCGTCGGGTATGCGTTTTACTTTTTTTCATCCCCCGGCGAGCTGTTCCACTACACCGAGATCACCCGCGCCAAGGTCATCGTGAATATCATCACCCTGCCGTCCATCGCCGTCTTGGTCAGCCATCTCTCCGACAAACTTGCCAGGAACGTTCGTGCCCAGACGGAGCAGGCGTTGCACGAGAGCGAGGCCCGGTTTCGCGGTGCCTTCGAAAGTGCCGGAGTCGGCGTCTTCCTCAGAAGCCCGGACAGGAAACACAGGGAATTCAATCAGACCTTTTGCAAAATGCTGGGCTACAGCGCGGATGAGATCAAGAACATGAGCCTGAGCGATATTGCCCATCCCGACGATGATCCCGCGGCCACCAGTATCCAGCATATCTCCTTTGAACAGGGGGCAAATCAGGTGATCGAACGGCGCTTCATCCGCAAGGACGGCAAGGTGATCTGGATGCACGTGAGCTACAAGGAGATTCTCGATGCCGACGGCCGCACATCGATGACCATCGCCACGTGCCAGGACATCACCGAACGTAAAGAGGTCGAACGCCGTCTGCAGCAGGCCCAGAAGATGGAAGCGGTCGGCCAACTGACCGGGGGCGTGGCCCACGATTTCAACAACCTTCTTTCGGTCATCATGGGCGCGGCGGAGCTGCTGGCGGAAAAGTCGAACGAAAAGAACCCTCACCTTGACAGTATTTTGCGGACCGCCCGCCGCGGCGCGGATCTGACCCACCGCCTGCTGGCTTTTGCCCGCAGCCAACCGCTTCATCCGCAGGCCATCGACCTGCCGACGATGGCGTCGAGCCTGCGGCATATGCTGGGCCGCACCCTTGGCGAAACCGTCGACATCGCCACGGTTGCCGCCCCGGATGTCTGGCCGGCCGCGGCGGACCCCGGCCAGCTGGAGAGTGCCCTGGTCAATCTTTGCATCAATGCGCGCGACGCCATGCCCGGCGGCGGCACCGTGACCATCGAATGCACCAACGCAACGGTCGTTCCCGTCGATGGCGCCGACGACGCGGAAATCGTCCCCGGCGAATACGCGGTCTTGACCGTCACCGATACCGGAACCGGCATGGGCGAAGATGTGCTGGAGCACGTCTTCGAGCCCTTCTTCACCACCAAGGATGTCGGACAGGGGAGCGGTCTGGGATTATCCATGGTCTACGGATTTGCCAAGCAGTCGGGCGGCCATGTCACCATCGACAGCGAGGTCGGCGTCGGAACCGCGGTGAAACTGATCCTGCCCCGTGCCGAGACGGGTATGGCGCCCATCGAGACGGCAACCCTGGCCGATCAAACAACCGGCAAGGGCGAACGCATTCTCGTGCTGGAAGACGATGAAGATGTCCGGGTCCTGTTGCAGAATATGATCACCAAGCTGGGCTACACCGTGATTCCCGCCGCCACCGCGGCCGAGGCGGAATCGCTTTTGGCCGAACAGAGCGCCCACCTGCTGCTCTCGGACGTGATCCTGCCGGGCGGCATCAGCGGACCCCAGTTCGCCGCGCGGATCAAGAATTCCCACCCGCGTCTCAAGGTCCTTTTCATGTCGGGTTATCCCGCCGACGAACTGGACGGCGCTGACTGCCCCGGCGTGGGGGAGGTCCTCCTCAACAAACCGTTCAAGGTCGTTGAACTGGCCGAGGCCCTGGCCCAAGCCCTGAAATAACGGCGGCCCGGACGGCGGGCGGGGCCAAAGGCTCCAAACGGGGCCGGTTCGTGGGATGAAGAAGCTTGGGGGCCAAGGTCGTATTCGGCGGCATCACCAACCATGTGACCCCACCAAAGTTCGCGTCAACTTGGCAATTGACTAACCGGGTCAACAACCGAGCAAGCCATCCACGAGGCGCCCAGCTCCGTCTTCATCGTACGTGAATAAGGGCGACGCCACCCGGTTGGATCCGCGGCTCTCTCGTGATGCCCGTCGATGATCCCAGGCGGACATCAGATTTCCCCAAGTGGGACGCGACGGGCAGTGGCTAGCTCCCGCTTCTCTAACGCACCATTAGGAAAGGCAATGACGAGTTCTGCAGAATATACTCGGTGACGCCCCCCAGGAGTAATTCACGAAGCCTGCTGTGCGAGTAAGCACCCATCACGATCAAGCCCGCCCCCTTCTCTTTCGCCTCGGACAGAATAATTTCACCGACCGGGCGGTGATCAGGCGGGATCTCCACGACCTCGTTCTTGACAGCATGAAAATCCAAGTAGGTGCCGATCTCACTCGCCGGCGGGCCCTGCTTGGCGCCGGTCGCAACGGAAAAGACAACGACACGATCCGCAGCCTCAAAGAACGGCATACCGGCGGAGATGGCCCGCGCCGATTCCGCACTTCGATTCCAGGCGGCTAAGACAACACCTCCTGTGATTTCGGACGGAGTCGCGGACGGAACCAGTACAGGGCGGCCCGTTTGGAACAGTGCTGCTTCAATGAGATCCCGGTAGGCCGGAGAAGATCCCTGCCGGCTCCTGCCGACGACAATAAGATCGTAGCTTGCGCCGCCATGGGTGACGCCCCAATAGGGGGCTTCGTCTACGACACGCCATGCAGCGCCCGGCTTGGCCGTCGGTGTGGGGGTTTCAAGATAATCCAAATTCCTTTGGCCAAGCTCGGCATCAAAATACTGGCGCGCCTCCGCCGCAAGTTCTTCCTGCTCCTCGGTTCGCTGATTGATAAGATCAAGTGGAAAACCCTCCACATCATCGAACGCCAACGCATTGTCCAAAGGAAACTTGAAGAACGTCGCGTCCAAATGCGCATTGAATTGCTCCGCAAAACGGAAACCGGAGCCCAACGCGCTCTGGAAATCCACCCCAATCGACAACGGCACCAGCAAGCGATTGATAGCCATGAACTGACCTCTTTTTTTGGCGGTTTGCACTGAGAGGCTAACAGAAACTTGTGGCGCTGGCTAAGAGTAGATGCTTGGCGGACCCAAGGCGTGGGACAAGAATTGGAATGCCGACCGCAACATCGCTTCGGCCCGATCCTCCTGGAAAACTGGCATTCGGATCACCCGATAGGTGCCCCGACCGTGTGAACCGAAATTGATCTAGGTCATGGCAGCGGGCGAGGGTTCATGCGTTCATTTGCAATGCTAGGGAGTCTCCATCGGTTTGAACGCTCGAACGGAGGATGGATTTTTTTGGCCAGAATCTTTCTTTGCCGAGAAGAGAGAGAATTGGCAATGTTCAAATGGCAGCCGCATGGTGACAATCTAATTGCGGGAAAAATTGGGGAGCTTCGATCGTGATTCGCAGAATTGTCCTACCGGTCATATTCCTATTGCTGGTTTATGGATTCTGGATCAGTCCGGATTTCAAACAGATCGCGGCCGGCGTCTCGATCTTTCTTTTTGGCATGCTGTTCCTCGAAGAGGGCTTCCGTGCATTTACCGGTGGGATTCTGGAAAAGGTTCTAAAAAACACCACGGACCGGATTTGGAAATCTATTTCCTTCGGCATCGTTACCACGACGATCATGCAATCCAGTTCGCTTGTTTCGGTGATTACAATTTCGTTCCTGAGCGCCGAGCTGATCGCGCTTGCTTCCGGTATCGGCATTATCTTCGGGGCCAATATCGGCACCACGACGGGCGCCTGGCTGATCGCCGGATTCGGCATCAAGGTGAAGATTTCCGCCTTCGCCATGCCAATGCTCGTCTTCGGCGTCATTCTGGTATTTCAGAGCAATCGTTCGCTGAAAGGCATTGGTTACATCCTAGCCGGACTAGGGTTCCTCTTCCTTGGCATCCATCATATGAAAGTGGGTTTCGAGACGTTCCGAGAGACCATCGATCTCACCCAGTTCGCAATGTCCGGATTCATCGGGCTGATCGCATTCACCGGGATCGGCGTGTTCGCGACCGTCGTCATGCAGTCCTCGCACGCGACTCTGGTGCTCATCATTACGGCATTGGCGGCACAGCAAGTC
>JAHEKA010000125.1 GCA_024638585.1 Rhodospirillales bacterium | reverse complement strand
CCTCCATCGGGAAAAAGCTCTCGAACCCGAAGGCACCGCCGGCGGCCGACATCTCGCCGCCGCCGATGCCGCTGAAACGGATGCGGCCGCCGGTGCGCGCGATCAACTCCGACATCAGGCCCGCGCCCATATGGTCGCCGGAATGTTCACCGGCCAGAAGGCAAACATGCGTCACCCCGGTTTCGGTCGCGCCGTGGGAAGGCATTTGCGGGGTCATGGCTCCAAGGCGGCTGCCACCAGGAACAGGCCGGCCGCATCGGCCGCGTCGATCACCGCGTCACGATGCAGAACGAGGGTGGCGCCGGCCTCGATGACAATTCCCCGCAGACCGGCTTCGACCAATCCGTTCACGGTTCCTGGGCCGATGGTGGGAAGATCTACCCGCCGCTCCTGGCCCGGCTTCTTGATCTTGACCAACACCCCGCCGGGACCTTCGCGCCGCAGATCGGCGCACCGCCGGATCAGGGCATCTGTCCCCTCTGCCGCTTCGACCCCAAGCACGATCCCCTGTTGCACCACCACGGCCTGGCCGATATCCAGTGCGCCGATCGCCTTTGCCACCTCCAGCCCCAGGGCGATATCGATCTCGGCAATCTGGTCGGGCCCATGGCGGCCGAGCACCCCCGGCGCCACCAACAACCCGGTCAAGAGTTCGTCGGCGCCGACGACGCTGAGCCCCTCGTCCTCCAACTCCTTGACCAGCACCGTCAGCAACCGGTCGTCGCCGAGCGCCGCCTTGCCGATCTTGGCGAACAGTTTCGCCCCCCGCGCATCCAGCCCGAGGTTCAGCAATGACGGCCGACGGACGGCGCCGGCGAAGACGACCTCCTCGCAGCCGGCGCCGCTGAGGGCGTCGATGGCGCTGCCGACGGCACCGAGCCGCACCCAACGGTGAGAGCGTTCTTCGACCAGGTCCCGGGCGGTTTGGCCCTCCAGGGCAAGAATGAAGGTGTCGCGCCCCTGGGACTCCGCGGCATCTGCGACCAGTGCCGGCAAATCCCCCTGACCCGCGATGATGCCGAGTTTAGGCGGCACGCTTGGTTTGGGGCTGGCAGACCGCACGGGACGAATCGGCTTGGATGAAATTGACGATCTCCATCACCGCGGCGTCATCCTTGAACATGTCTGAAACGTCGGCGAGCCGTTCGGCCAGTGTCCCCTCCTCCGCGAAAAGCAACCGGTAGGCCGCCCTGAGCGAATGGATTCCCTCCCGCGAAAAACCCCGGCGCTTGAGGCCGACGGTGTTGAGTCCGCTGAGATAGGCCCGGTTTCCCATGACCGAGCCATAGGGAATGACGTCGTTCTCGACCCCGGACAGCCCTCCCACCATGGAATGATGACCGACGCGCACGAATTGATGGATCCCCGCGAGCCCGCCCAGGATGGCATAATCCCCCACGGTGACATGTCCGCCGAGGGTCGCGTTGTTGGCCATGATCACCGACCGGCCGACCTGGCAGTCATGGGCGACATGGGCGCCCACCATGATCAGGCTGTCGCTACCGACCCGAGTCACCAACCCGCCGCCCGCGGTGCCCGGATGGATGGTCACGTGTTCGCGGATCACCGTGTTGTCACCGATCTCCACCCGGGAAGGCTCACCGGAATATTTCAGGTCCTGGGGCCGCTGGCCGATCACGGCAAAGGGGAAAATCTCGCTGCCGGCGCCGATCTCCGTGCGCCCTTCGATGACAACATGGGACCGGAGGCTCACATTGGCGCCGAGCCGGACATGGGGCCCAACGCAACAATAGGCGCCAATGGTGACGCCTTCTTCGAATTCCGCCCCGGGGTCGACGATGGCCGTCGGATGGATATCGGTCATAGGCTACTCATCCATAATCATCGCCGCATAAGTGGCTTCGGCCACCAGGGTGCCGTCAACCTTGGCTTCGCCCTTGAACTTCCACACATTTCGCCGGTTCTGCTGCTTCTGGACATGGACCTTGAGTTGGTCCCCCGGCCCGACGGGGCGTCTGAAACGCGCGTTATCGATGGTCATGAAATAGACCAGCTTGCCTTCCGCCTCGCTCCCCAACGTTTCCACCACCAGGACGGCGGCGGTCTGTGCCATGGCTTCGATGATCAGGACGCCCGGCACCACCGGCTGGCTCGGGAAGTGACCCTGGAAGAAGTATTCGTTGACGGTGACGTTCTTGATGCCGACCGCACTCTGATTGGAAATCACCTCGTCGACCCGGTCGATCATCAAGAACGGGTATCGATGGGGAATCATCTCCTTGATCCGCTCGATATCCAGAGATTTACTTTCTTGTTTTGACGCATCCATCGTCATCGATCATCCAGGTTCTTCTTGGTTAGCCGTCTCAGCATCGCGACCTGCCTGAACCAATCTCTCTGCGGCAGGGCGGGCGATCCCCCAAAGGTGGCGCCCGCCGGTATATCGGTCATGACACCGGACTGGGCCGCGATGCGGACCCCGTCACCCAGGACCAAATGCCCGGCAATGCCCGCTTGACCACCGATTACCACATTATCCCCGATTGTTGTACTGCCCGATATTCCAACCTGGGCAACGATGATGCTGTTTCGCCCCACGCGGACATTGTGCGCAATCTGAACCAGATTGTCGATGATCACACCGTCGCCGATCACGGTATCCGGCCCGGCGCCGCGGTCGATCGTCGTGTTGGCGCCGATCTCAACGCCATTTCCGATGATGACGCGGCCGAGTTGCGGGACTTTGACATGGCCCTCCGCGCCGAGGGCAAAGCCGAATCCATCTTCCCCGATTCGCGCGCCGGCTGCGATGCGCACCCGATCGCCGGCCAAGCAGTACCGCACGCTGGCCAAGGGACCGATAAATCCGCCTTCGCCAATGCAAACGCCTGGGCCGATCACGGCATTGGCTCCGATGCGGCTGCCGGCTCCGATCTCTGCGCCGGGCCCGATCACCGCGCCGGGCGCCACCTCGACGCCGGCCCCCAAGACGGCGCTCGGATCCACGGCCTCGACCTGGGCCGTGGGCGGGTCGTCCAGCGAGGGATAGAACGCCTGCGCGATGCGCGCATAACCCAAATGCGGGTCCGCCACCGCAAGCAAAATCATACCGGCGGGCGAATCGGCGCTGTCACCTGGGGCAACCACACAAGCGCCCGCCCGGGATTCCAGGAAAGCATCCCGGTACGCCTTTTTACCGTCGAAGAAACTGATGTCTTCCGGCCCCGCATCCTGAAGCGGCGCGACGTCCCTGACCAATTCGTCCGCGGCAGCCTCATCGGAGATCGTCGCCCCGGCAATCGCCGCCAGGTCACGCAGACTGCGCGGTGGCGCAACGCTATAGAATCGCGGGTCCGCCATGCCGTTCCGGCGCTATTTTGTCCCTGGCTTTTTTACGGAAATGTGCTGGACGCGCTTATCGATGCGCGCGAGCACGTCCTTGGTGATGTTCACGGCCGGCGAAACAAAGATCACCGATGGCCGCTTGTCCAAAATGACGTCGTAATTCCGCTCCTTCTGCAGCGCCTTGAGAACTTCGGTCAGGTGCTCGTCGAAGGCCTTCGTCGCGTCGATCCTGGATTTGTCCAGTGCCTTCTTCTGCACCTGAAAGCGCCGCTGCGCCACCTTGAAATCGTCCTGGAACTTGCGCTCCCTGGCTTGCATCGCCTCCGGCGACAGCAGCGAACGCTGCAGGCGCAATTCGTTGCGTGCGGCGCGGAGCTTGTTCTGCTGCGCCTCCGCATCCTTCTGAAGCGCCTTGCGGAAGGTGGAGAGTTGCTTGGAAATGGATTTCCCGGCCTTGGATCTGACCCGCACGACAATCGAATCCAAAACCGCGATCTTGGCCCCGGCTTGGCCTTGCGCTGCAGCGGGGGATGGCAGGAACGCAGTCCCGATGAGGAGGCCCACCGCCACCATCAGGGACACAAGAGATTTCATCACGTCATCTACCTTATCTGAGCTGTTTTTAGAGTGAGGTCCCGAAACGGAAACTGAACCTTTCGATCTCATCGAAATCGGTCTTGAGAATCGGGAAGGCGTAGTTCAGCCGGATCACGCCGAAGGGGGTTTTGACCCCGACCCCAAAGCCTGTCGCAAGCCGGATGCTTCCATCATCTAGAACCTTGGATCCCGGAACATCCTCATCGTCTATGTCTATCAGCGTTCCGGCATCGACGAACAGGTAACCTTTGGTCTGGAACGTACTGGCTGTCCCGAGAGGCACCGCCAATTCCGCACTGGCAGTGGTGAAGAGGTTGCCACCGAGCGCGTCATCGGTGTCCTCGTCACGAGGTCCGATGCCGCCCACCGCGAAGCCTCGCAAACCGTGTCGCAACCCGTCGCCGCCGATAAAGAAGCGGTCGTCGATGCGGACGTCCTTGCCGATTCCGAAGATATAACCCACATCGCTGCTCAGCCGCACCACCCAATCGCTAACCACTTCATAATAGACGGCGCCGGAGAGCTCGGTCCGAAGATAGCGGTTATCGCCCCCGAATCCGGCGAGGTCGTTGGCCAAGCGGAGGATATAACCTTCCCGCGTATCGACCCGACTGTCACGCATGTCATAGATAAGGCTTTGGCCGAAGCTTGACGTGACCGCCCTGCCTTCCTGGCGCTTGATGAACACCGACAGGTCCGGGTCGGAGGCATCAGTGATCTTCACATCCTTTTGCTGGAGCTTGTAGTTCAAGCCCTGACGCAGGCGATCGTTATAGGCAAAACCCACACGCAGTCCGAAGCCAACCAACACGCGGTCGAAAGAGATCGTCTCGTTGTCGTCGGTGCGGGTGCGAAAGACATCGAAGCCCGCGGACATGTTCCGCTCCAGGAAATAAGGCTCGGTGAAGCCCAGTTCGACATTCTGGGTCCGGCTTCCCAACGACGCGCTGATCTTCAGCTGCTGTCCCTTGCCCAGCAGGTTACGCTCCACCAGTTGGGCCGTGGTCAGCAGCCCGTTCGAGGACGAGAATCCCGCGCCGATGGAGAACGAGCCGGTCGACTGTTCCTCGACCTCGACATCGATCACGGTCTTATCCGGCGCGCTGCCCCGCTTGCGGGTAAACTTGGTGGTCTTGAAGTAGCCGAGGCCCTTCACGCGCCGGTCTGACCGGCGGTACCGGGCCCGGTTGAAGGCATCTCCTTCCACCAACCTCATCTCACGCCGGATCACCTTGTCGAGGGTGCGGACGTTGCCCCGGATATTGATCCTTTCCACGAACAGGCGCGGGCCTTCGCGGATGATGAAGGTCACCGCGACGACGCGCTTGTCCTTATCCCGCTTCAATTGGGGGCGGATGTCGATGAAAGCGAAGCCGCGCCCGCTCACCTCATCGGTCAAGCGGTCGACCGAGCGCTCGACCTCCATGGCGTTGTACCACTCGCCCTGGGCGACGGTCAGCCGGTGGGCAACGACTTTGGGGTCTAGCCCCTTGAGCTGGGACTTGATCTCGACCTTCCCCGTCTTGTAGCGCGCCCCCTCCTCCAAAGTGAAGGTCAGGAAGAAATCCTCACGGTTGGGAGACAGCTCCGCGGTCGTCGAAAGTACACGGAAATCGGCATAACCCCTGGAATTGTAGTACCGCCGCAACTGTTCCTCATCGAACCGCACCCGATCCGGATCATAGACGTCGTCGGCGGTCAGAAAGGCGTAGAAGCTGGTTTCCGAGCTCTGGATCACAGAACGCAGGCGGCGGTCGGAATAAGCCTTGTTGCCGATGAAGCTGATGGTTCGGATCAGGGTCGGTTCGCCCTCATTGATCTCGAAGACCAGGTCGACGCGGTTCTGGGGCCGCTGGATCACCTTGGGCACCACGGTCACCGCGAACCTGCCCTGGCGGCTATAGAGATCGATGATCCGCTTCACGTCGTTCCGAACCCGGGTCTGGGTGTAGACGCGGCGGGAACGAAGCTGGACCTCCTTGCGCAGGTCCTCCTCCTCCATGAAGTCATTCCCTTCAAACGCGACCCGGTTGATGATCGGGTTCTCCACCACCTTGACCACCAGAACCAGCCCCTCCTGACGGATGGAAACGTCGCTGAACAAACCGGTTTGGAACAAGGCCTTGAGAGACTGATCGATACGTTGCGCATCGAAGGGATCACCGGCCCGGATCTGCATGTAGGAACGGACGGTCTCCGGCGCGATCCGCTGGATCCCCTCGACACGGATTTCAAGAATGCGGTTCGCGGGCGCCCCGGGCCTGCCCTGAGCCCAGGCCCCGCCGCCGCCAAACGACACAAGCAGTGCCGGCGCCAGGACGAGCAGCGCCAATAAGGCCGCAAGCGATATCCGAATCCCCTTCATCCGCTATCCCTAGGACACAAGACCTTTGATGAAATTGGCAATCGTCTCGAACCGCATGAGATCCTGCACCGTCACGAAGACGAACAGGGACAACACCAAGCCCAGGCCGATGCGGAACCCGTATTCCATGGTCCGGTCGCTGACCGCGCGGCCCTGGATCGCCTCGATGCCGTAGAACACGAGGTGACCGCCGTCGAGCATGGGAATGGGGAACAGATTGATCAGACCCAGGTTGATGGACAGGAGAGCGAGGAACCAGAAGACACGGGCCATGCCGAGCTCAGCCTGCTGGCTCGACATCTCGGCGATACGGATGGGCCCGCCCAACCCTTCGGCCGAACGCTGACCGACGATGATCTGGCCCACTGCCTGCAAGGTGAAGGCCGACAGCCGCCAAGTCTCCATGACCGCACGATAGGTGGCCTCCATCGGCCCGTGGCGAATATAATTGGGC
>JAHEKA010000124.1 GCA_024638585.1 Rhodospirillales bacterium | reverse complement strand
TCGCCTTGGCTTCGGGGATGTATGATTTCAGCGATCGGCTGAACCGCACCTTGGCCAAGGAGGTGGAGTTGCCTCGGGCCGGACGCTACGCCTTGGTGGCGGTGAGGGATACCGGCACAGGGATTTCCGAAGATGTGCTGGCCAAGGTTTGGGAACCGTTCTTCACCACCAAGGGTCCCGGCAAGGGCAGCGGCCTCGGCTTGTCCATGGTCTATGGCTTCATCAAGCAGTCGGGCGGGCATGTCGAAATCGACAGCGTATCCGGCGAAGGGACGATGGTACGCCTCTATTTGCCCATCGCCGCCCGGGAAGCCGACGGTGACGAGGCCGATGGCGCGGAACCCGGCATCAAAGCCGGCGTCTGAGCCCTTTGCGGGGCGGCGATTTCCGGTATGATGCGGCTCCTCTGATCCTCACCTTCAAGGCAACGACGGATGGCGGCGGCCGACGACGCACGGGTTCCTTTACCCACGCAATGGGCGATTTACGGCATCGGTGGTTTTTCCACCACCATGCATTTCATGGCCATGACCATCGTGCCGCTGTGGGTGGTGAAGCTGGATCTCTCGCCCCTCTGGCTGGGTATTGTGCTTGGGTGCCGGCCGCTGTTGCCCCTGTTTCTGTCGATCCACGTGGGCGTCATGCTGGACCGGGCGGGGGCAAAGCGTGTGATGCTGTTCTTCGCGGTCCTCGGCATGGTGGCGCCGCTCCTCTATCCTTTCATGCCCTGGGTCTGGGCCATCATTCTGGCACAGCTTATCTGGGGCCTTGCCGACAACACGTCCTGGATCGGGGCCCAGGCCCTGGTCGGCAAGTTGATGAAGGGGCGGACGCATTACGCCGGCCGGCTATCCTTCACCAGCCGCATCGCCAATGTGCTGGGCCCGCCCCTGGTCGGTACCGCCTGGGACCTCCTGGGACCGACAGGGGCCTTTCTGCTCTGCACCGTTTGGGGTGTGGGCGGTCTTATCTCGGTTCTGCTTCTTCCCGACATGCCCGCTGCGTCACCTGTCCGGACGACCGGTGAGGAACCCGGTGCCGCGCCCGTTAAGGGCGGGTTCCGCGCCCTGTTGCCTGATGTCACCGATTATCTCGATGCCTTCCGCTTGGCCGCACTTCCGACCGTGGCCATCACCCTGGCCATCGGCATGATGACCCATGTCGGTGGCAATATTCAGGGCACTTTCTACATCGTCTGGCTGAACGAGGTCGGCATTCCCGGGACCCTTATCGGCCTCCTTATTTCCATCGCCAACCTGGCCGCCGGGTTTGGTTCTCTCCTTGCGGCGCCGCTCATCCGGGTGTTCCGTGCCTACTGGCTGCTGTGGTTCGTGGTCTGGTCCGGCATCGTCCTGATCTGCATCACGCCCCTCTTGGGAACCTTCGTCGTGTTCGCCATCGTGCTGGCCTTGCGGTCGTTGCTGTCCGGTGTTCATCAGCCGCTGGTGATTTCGCTGATGCTGAAGACCTGCGGCGGGGACGCCCATGGCCGGGCCATCGGCTTGCGGGCGACGGCCAACCGGATCACCTCCATCGGGGCGCCGATCCTGATGGGCGCGATTGCCGAGGCGATCGGCATCGAGGCGAGTTTCTATGTCATGGGTGTCGTGGCCAGCGCCGGTATGATCGCCATCGCCTGGTGGATGACGCGCCATCCCGAGATCCACCGCGCGGCACGCGACGTCTAGGCGCTTATGTTCAGGCCTGCGCCACCGGCCCGGAGGCGCCGTGCGGGACAGGGCGTCCATCGGGACCCACATTGACGTAGACGATCTCGCCCACTTCGGTGATCAGGGTGCCGCTGGTCATATCGCGTACCTGGCAGGTCACGGTGATAGAGGTGGTGCCGAATTTCAACGCCGCGCAGCCGATCTCGACGATGTCCCCGAGCCGGGCGGAGGACACGAAGTTCACTGTCGACATCAGCTTGGTCACCAGTGTGGTGGATCCCAGCTGGCACGAGGCGAATATGAAGGCTTCCTCGTCGATCCATTCCAGCGCCCGGCCGCCGAACAGGCTGCCGTGGGGGTTGAGGTCGCGCGGGGTGACGACTTTTCGGGTCTTGAATTCCATGTTCGTTGCGCGGTGCGGTTGGCTGAGCCGGAAGGCGAGTCCGGTTCATCATGGGACAAATGGCGCCAAAGGGAAATCCCTTTGCGACCCAGCGCTCATCCCGCCGGCCAGTTTTCGCCGAGCAGCTCGCGGTAGACACCCAGGGTCTTGGCATTGATGACTTCGGCGCCGAACCGTTGTTCGGCCAGGCGCCGGCCGGCTTCGCCGAAGCGCCGGCGCAAAGCCGGGTCCCCCGCCAACCGCTCTAGGGCGTCGGCCAGCGCGGCGGCATCCCGGGGCGGGACCAGCAGGCCGGTTTCACCATCACGCACGATGTCGCGCAGGCCGGGACCATCGGCGGCGATCAGCGGCCGGGTGCAGGCCGCGGCCTCGATCAGGGAGTGGGGCACGCCCTCGCGGTAGTACGACGGCAAAAGGGCGATATGGCTTTCAGCCCAAAGGTGGGGAACATCATCCACATGGCCGAGGACCTCCACATCGCCTTGCCGTGCCCATGCATCCAGCGTCTCCTGGGGGATGGCCGACGGGCTCTCCGCGTCGGACCCGCCGGCCAATGCGATGCGAATGTCGATCCCCCGCGCCTTCAAGAGCCTGGCCGCCTCCACCGTCTCGAAGATGCCCTTTTCGCGGATCATGCGTGACACCAGCACAGCCCGGGGCGGGCCCGTCGGCTCCGGCATGGGGTGAAAGCGAGCGAGATCCACTCCGACGCCGGGCAACACGAGGAGGCGCTCCGGTGCCACGATGCCGCCGTCTTCGAGCGCCGCGCGGTCGTCGTCGTTCTGGACGATGGTGCGGTTCCCGGCGCGATCCAGCAACAGGCGCATGGCGATCAGCACCAGAGGCCGGAGCAGGCGTGCGCGCGGCGCGTTGGAGGCAAAGACATAGCCCATCCCGGCGATTGCCTGGATGATCCGCCGGGTGCCCGTAAGCCGGGCCGCCAGGCTGCCCAACAGCGCGGTCTTGAGCGCGACGTGATGGACGATGTCCGGGCGGAAGGATCGGTAGGCCCCGGCAATGCGAAAGACCACGGCCATCAGGTGAAACGGGTTGAGGCTGCGCCGGTCCATCTCCAGCGGGATCAGGGTCAGGCCGGCCGCGGCGATCTCCTCGGCGCCTTTGGAGACCCGGCAGGCAACGCCGACCTCGCATCCGGCGTGCTGAAGGGCCTGTGCCAGGCCTAACCAATGCCCGGTGAAGTACCAGCTCTCCGTGATGACAAAAAGGACCCGCGGTTTTGATGCGTTCATCTTTACCCAAGCTTTCAGGGCGGCGGATGCCGGCCGCCCGCGGCGCGACGATCCTAGTGCCCAACGCGCGACATTAAAACCGCGGGCCGCCGTGGCCAAGTGCCGGGCTGGACCGGTCCTGCCGGGTCGGTCAGAAACGAACGGGAAGCTGGGTTAGATGAGGATGTCGAGGCCGGTGCCGTCGGGCAGCATCTCGGCGTTGAAGTCCCGCGCGCCCATATAGGCGTTGGTGGCGGAGCCATAGCGCTCCGGTCCGGCAATCTCGGGACTGACTTCCTGGGCGATATGTTGCGCCAGGAAGGAAAGCATCATGCCGCCACGCGGCTGATTAAAGGAGGCGGAGGCATCCGTCTGGGGCACCAGATCGGTGCCGAACGCCGGGGCGTTCGCATTTTCCCGGTCGACCAGGAGATCCCGGACATGGCGCCGGTTCTCGGCCTGGACCGCGCTGATGCGCTGGGTCTCGGCCGCTGGTCTGAACGGTTGCGCGGATGGGGTTGAAAACCCACTCCGCCCCACCGCCATTCCGGAGTAGGAAACAATTCCAGGATAGTGCACGCGTCTGTGTCCCTGCCTTAGGTCCCGTGAAATTAGATCAAATTTGTTTAAATTGTACTGATAAGTTTGTCAACTAAAATTTAAGGACTCATTAATAAAATCTTAATCAATATTTAATTATGTTCGAAGTGGAAATGTAATAATTTCAATATATTACTATATTTACAAAGAATTTACCTTAAATTTTATTTAAATTTTTTTGCCCGTGCGACCGTTTGGCGGACCGTTCCGGGGTGCTACCCTTGGTGTCGCACACCTCCCGCGTCGCGCAACAGCAGGAAAGGACAAGACGTGATCAGCCCAGCCGGATCCCCGCTTCCCAACGACCTCGATGCCTATTGGATGCCGTTCACGGCCAACCGCCAGTTCAAGGCGGCACCCCGGATCCTCGCCAAAGCCAAGGGCACCCACTATGTCATGGCCGATGGGCGGGAGATCCTGGACGGGACCGCGGGCCTGTGGTGCGTCAATGCCGGCCATTGCCGGGACGAGATCACCGCCGCCATTGCCGCCCAGGCGGCGGAACTGGATTACGCCACCGCTTTCCAGATGGGCCATCCTGGCGCGTTCGAGTTGGCGTCGCGGCTCGCCGTGCTGGCGCCCGGCGATCTCGATCACGTGTTTTTCGTCAATTCCGGGTCCGAGGCGGTGGAGACCGCGCTCAAGATGGCCCTCGCCTACCATGCGGCGCGCGGCGAAAGTGCGCGGACCCGTTTGATCGGCCGGGAGAGGGGCTACCACGGGGTCAATTTCGGCGGCATGTCGGTGGGCGGCATCGGCAACAACCGCAAGCAGTTCGGTGCCGGCTTGGCGGGCGTCGACCACCTGGCCCATACCCACGATCTGGAGCACAACGCGTTTTCCCGGGGTCAGCCGGACTGGGGCGCGCACCTCGCCGACGATCTCAATCGCCTGATCGCCCTTCACGATGCCTCCACCATTGCCGCGGTGATCGTCGAGCCCATGGCGGGCTCCACCGGGGTCCTGGTGCCGCCCAAAGGCTATCTCGAACGCCTGCGCGAGATTTGCGATGCCCACGGCATCCTCTTGATCTTCGATGAGGTGATTACCGGCTATGGGCGCCTCGGCGCCTCGTTCGCGGCCCAACGTTTCGGCATCGTTCCGGACCTCATGACCACCGCCAAGGGCCTGACAAATGCGGCCATCCCCATGGGTGCGGTGTTCGCCCGCAAGGGGATTTTTGAAACCTTCATGTCCGGGCCCGAAGCGGTGATCGAACTGTTTCATGGTTACACCTATTCCGGCCATCCGATGGCCTGCGCGGCGGCGCTGGCGACGCTGGATCTCTATGAGAAAGAGGACCTGTTCGCCCGGGCGGCGGCGTTGGAGCCCCATTGGCGGGAGGCGGTCCACCGCCTGGATGATGCCCCGAACGTTACCGATGTCCGCGACATCGGCATCGCCGCCGGGATCGAACTGGTCCCGCGGGACGGCAAGCCGGGGGCGCGAGCCTACGATGTATTCACGAAATGCCTGGAGCTCGGCGCCCTGACCCGCCAGGCGGGGGACGTAATCGCGCTGTCGCCGCCTTTGATCATTTCGGAGCAGGAAATAGATCGGCTGGTGGAGATCCTGGGCGAGGCGATCGCCGCCACCGCCTGACCCGGCAGCCCTTGGGCGCGGTTAATCGCCCTTGCGCTCGGTCTCTTCGATCAGCTTGCGCAGGCGTTCCTGCAGCGCGTCGATCCGGGCATGGGCCCGGTCGGTTTCCAGATCGTCGCCCACCGGTCTCGGCGTGATCTTGGGCCCTTCCCGGTTGGCGAAGGCGTCCAGCGCCCCCGCGATATGGCGCGACAGGACGCCGCGTTCCGGGTGGCGGCGCAGGCGGATCAGTCGATGGAGGACGGTTTCGTCGAGAAGGCCGTCGGAGCTTTCACGTTCACGTTCGAAGATGATCTGGGCCAGGATCTGGCGGGTCAGATCGGTGCCCTTTCCGGCCGCCAGAACGCGGACGCGGGTTCCCTCGCCGACCATGCGCGCCACGTCATCCAAAGTGACGTAGCGGGATCGGCTGGTATCGTATAGGCGCCGATTCGCGTATTTGCGAATGACGACCGAGGGCCTGCCGGCCTCCCCAAGTTCGGCCATTCCCAGTCGTATGCTCCCTGCCGGCGGCTCGTCTCCCCCGTGCCGCCTAAGTCCCAGCCATTGCACCGGATTTGCCGCCCCAGCGCAACCCTCTTGTTAGGCTAGGGTTAACCCTGATGGGGCCTAGTCCGGCGGCCCGCCCTCAGGCGCGAGTTCGAAACCTGAGAATTCGAAGGCCGGCGAGACGGTGCAGCCCACCAGCGTCCAGGTGCCAAGGCTTTGCGCCGTCTGCCAGGCCCGGGCGGGAACGATCAACTGGGGGCGTTCCCCGGCCGCGATGTCGGGGCCGAGGAGGAGGCGCGTCTCCGCGCCACCCTCCCTGAGCGTCAGCGCCAGCGGCGCGCCGGCGTAGTGGTGCCAGATCTCGGTCGCATCGATGCGGTGCCAGGCCGAAACCTCGCCTTCCTTCAACAGGTAATAGATGGCGGTGCCCGATCCACGGCCTTGCGCAGCCTGATCGCGCCAGGTTTCGCGGAAATGACCGCCTTCGGGATGGGGCTGGAGCCCCAGCGCGGCGATCAGGGCGTCGGCCTCTGCGGTTGCCGGCATGACGGTGTCTCGCGCTCCGCCGGCTCAGCTCGGCGGCGCGGTGGCCTGCATGTGGGCGGTCTGGTCGTAGGCCTCGAACCAGGCGGCGAGCTTGGGATGATCGGCGCGCCAGTCGGTATCGGGCAGGATGCGGTCCATGAAGGACAACGTGCAGCCCAGTGTGATCGGCACGATGGTCGGTTCCGCAACCATGGCGTCGAGGTCCCGTT
>JAHEKA010000123.1 GCA_024638585.1 Rhodospirillales bacterium | reverse complement strand
GCCGCAATCATGTGCTGGCTGTCGATCAGGGTTCCGTCCATGTCGAAAACGGCAAGGCGCGGGCGTCTGGCGTCAGCATCGGCAAGAGAATCCATGGCGCTAATGTGGCAACAAAGCCGGTGTTTGAAAAGCCCGGAGGCGAGTTGAATCGGGAGCCCGGGCGCAGAAAGCGGGGGTGCCTTTCCCGGGCGGCGGCCAGGGTTTACCCTGGAAGGACCGAAAGGGGATCACATGATGACCGAGCACGGCACCGGACCCAGATCGGGGGCGCAGCAGGATGGCGAAACCGAGCCGCGCCCGGCGCGGCACGCCGGGCTGATCGGGCTTATCCTCGGCGGCGCCGTGTTCGTCGGCCTGCTGGCGCTCGATCCGCCTCAAGGCATGACACACGAGGCCTGGCGGATCGCCGCCGTCGCCGTGTTGATGGCCGTGTTCTGGATCACCGAGGCCCTGCCTCTGGCGGCAACCGCGCTGATCCCTCTGGCTGCCTTTCCCCTGCTCGGCATTTCAGCCATAGACAGCGCCGCCCGGCCTTATGCCAACCCCTTGATTTTCCTGTTCCTGGGCGGGTTCATCCTTGCGCTTGCCATGGAACGCTGGCGCCTGCATGAGCGCATTGCGCTGGCCGTCCTGCGCCGGGCGGGCGACCGGATGGACGGCATCATCGGCGGCTTCATGGCGGCGACCGCGGGCCTGTCCATGTGGGTGTCGAACACCGCGACGGCACTGATGATGCTGCCCATCGCGCTCTCGGTGATCACCGTGCTCCACCAGGACCCTGCCGGCGCCGCGGCCCGGACAGAAACGCGAGGCTTCGCCCCGGCCCTATTGCTCGCCATCGCCTACGGCGCGTCGGTAGGCGGCATGGCAACCCTGGTCGGCACCCCGCCGAACGCGTTCCTCGCGGGTTTCATGAAACAGACCTACGGCGTGGAGGTCGGATTTGCCCAGTGGTTTGCCATGGGACTGCCCTTGGCCGTGGTTCTCCTCTTGATCGTGTGGTGGCTACTGACCCGGATGATCTATCCGCTGAAAGGACAGACCATCGGCGGCGCCGCTGCGGTCATCACCCAAAGAGAAGCGGCGCGCGGCCCATGGAGCCGGGGGGAAAAGCTGGCCGCCGTCCTGTTCGCGGCAACGGCGCTGGCCTGGGTGACGCGGCCCCTGTTCGCCCCCTACCTTCCCGCAGGGATGCGTCTGAACGACACCGTGATTGCCGTCACCGCCGCCGTTGCCGCTTTCGTGATTCCGGTGGATGTGCGGCGCGGGGTATTCCTGATGAACTGGGATTGGGCCAAGCGGCTGCCCTGGGACATCCTTTTGTTGTTCGGCGGCGGGTTGTCCCTGGCCTCGGGCATTGCCGAGACCGGGCTCGCCGCCTGGATCGGAGACGCGCTGAAGGCGGTGGGCGTACTGCCCCCGATCGTCATCGTGCTGGCGGTGATCGCCGTCATCGTGTTCCTCACCGAGCTCACCTCCAACACCGCGACAACGGCGGCCTTCCTGCCGGTCATGGCGGCGCTTGCGATTTCGCTCGGCGAAAATCCGCTTTTGCTGGTGGTCCCCGCCGCGCTGGCGGCAAGCTGCGCCTTCATGCTGCCGGTGGCAACGCCGCCCAATGCCATCGTCTTCGGCTCCGGCCACCTGACGATCCCGCAGATGGCGCGGGCAGGCATAGTGCTCAACATCGCCGCGATCATCGTCCTGACCGGGCTCGCCTACAGCCTGTTGCTCGTCATCTTCGGGGTGGAGCCGGGCCTGCTGCCGGGGTGGGCCAAGGCGCCCTGATCCGATCGCCGGGCTCAGTCGCGGGGGAAGCGGTCTTCTAGCCCCGGACAGGTGAAGCCGAAGGCGCCGAGCGCCGATTCCAGATGCGGCGGCAGCGGTGCTTTGACCCGCAGGGGCAGGCCGGAGGGCCTCGGGATCTCGATCGCCCTGGCGTGCAGATGAAGGCGTTTCTCCAGCCCATGACCGGCCAGAAAGGCATCCCTGCCGCCATATTTGCCGTCCCCCAGGATCGGCGTTTCGATCGCCGCCATATGGGCGCGCAGTTGATGGGTCCGTCCGGTCAACGGCATCAGCGCCACCAAGGCCGCGCGGCTGCCCGCACTGTCGAGGGTATCGTAGAGCGTCACCGCCCCCTTGGCATCGGTCGCGCCGGCACCCATGCGCTCCGCGCCGGGGCCGCCGCCCTTGCCGAGCGCCAGACTGATCTTGCCGCGCCGGGGCCGGGGCGCACCGACGGTGACCGCAAGATAGAGCTTGCGCGTTTCACGGCCGCGGAAGGCCGCGGTGAGCCATTGCGCCGCCTGGCGGGTGCGGGCCAACACCAGGACCCCAGAGGTGTCCTTATCGAGGCGGTGAACCAGGCGCGGGCGTTCCGAAGACCCGTAACGCAGGGCATCGAGCATGCCGTCCAGATGCCTTTGCGTCCGCGTCCCGCCTTGGACCGCCAAACCCGCCGGCTTGTCCAACGCGATAATTTCCCGATCCCGGTGGAGCACCCGGCGGCGCAATTCCTCCGCCTCCTCGCGGGTCAGCGCAATATCCCGGGATTTCGGCTTGGGTTTGGCTTTGGGGCCCGATCCGGCCCCGCTGGGCGCTTGGCGCGCCTGGGGCGGGACCCGCACCTCCATGCCCTCGATCAGGCGCAGATTGGCCTTGGCCCGGCGGCCATCGACCCGAATCTGTCCGGTGCGCAGGAACTTCTGCACCGCTCCCTGGCCCAGACCGGGAAACTGCGCCTTGAGCCAACGGTCGAGACGCAACCCGGCATCGGCCGGTGGGACGGTCACGGTCTCGAGCGGTGCCATGGCCCCGATCAGGCGGCGATCGCCCGCACCACGGCGAGCCCCGCGAACAAGGCGGCGACGGAAACCGCGACGGAGAGGATGATATAGGCGGCGAGCGAGGCAAAGGCGCCGCGTTCATAGAGCACGGCGACGTCCAGCGAAAACGTGGAGAAGGTCGTGAAGGCGCCGAGTATGCCGACCACCAGGAAAGCGCGCAGCGCCTCCCCGGGCGACCAAACCAACGCCCCGAGTTCCACGATCACACCGAGAACGAAAGAGCCAACGACGTTCACCGTGAGGGTCCCATAGGGGAACCCGCCGCCGAATGCGGCGCCGACGCCGGACATCACGAGGTAGCGGGCAACCGCGCCGACGGCACCACCGGCGGCCACGGCAAGGATCATTTTCATGAGGGCTCCCCCTCCCCGCCCTGCCCGCCCGGCCGTTCGGCGCGCAGCTTCGCCCAATAGGCAAGGCGTTTGGCGACCTCCTTCTCGAACCCGCGTGCGCTCGGCTCATAGAAGGTGGGCCGTTCCATGCCGTCGGGGAAATAGTTCTGGCCGGAAAAGGCGTCCTCGGAGGCGTGATCGTATTCATAGCCCGTACCGTAACCGAGATCCGACATCAGACGCGTCGGCGCGTTGAGGATGTGCTTGGGCGGCATCAGGGATCCGGTCTCCCGCGCCAGACGCATGGCGCGTTTCTCCGCCCCATACGCGGCGTTGGATTTCGGTGCGGTAGCGAGGTAGAGGACCGCTTGGACGATGGCAAGCTCTCCCTCGGGCGAACCCAGGAAGTCGTAGGCCTCCTTGGCGGCGAGCGCCTGGGTCAAAGCCTGGGGATCGGCCAGACCCACATCTTCGGAGGCGAAACGCACCAGCCGGCGGACGATGTAGAGTGGCGCCTCCCCCGCGACCAGCATGCGCGCCAGCCAATAGAGCGCACCGTCGGCGTCGGAGCCACGCAGGCTCTTGTGCAGAGCGGAGATCAGGTTGTAATGGCCGTCTTGAGATTTGTCGTAGAGCGGCGCGCGCTTTTGCAGAAGATCGCTCAGCGCCGCGGAATCGAGCGGCGCCTCGGGGGAAAGCTGAAACAGTTCCTCGCCCAGGTTGAGGAGATACCGCCCGTCGCCATCTGCCATGGCCTTCAGCGCCGCGCGCGCCGCGGAATCGAGCGGCAGCGCAGCCCCAATCTCCGCCTCCGCCCGGGCGAGCAGGGCTTCAAGCGCATCGTCGCCTAAACGATTCAACACGAACACCTGACAGCGCGACAACAGCGCGCCGTTGAGTTCGAACGACGGGTTTTCGGTGGTGGCGCCGATCAGCACCACGGTACCGTCCTCCACCACCGGCAGGAAACCGTCTTGCTGGGCCCGGTTGAAGCGGTGGATCTCATCGACGAACAACAGGGTGCCCTGGCCCATGCCGTGGCGCTCGCGGGCGGCGGCGAAAATCTTCTTCAACTCGGCAACGCCGGAGAACACGGCGGAGATCGGCTCGAAGGCAAGCGACGTCGCCTCGGCCAGCAGCCGGGCAATGGTGGTCTTGCCGCTGCCGGGCGGCCCCCACAGGATCATGCTGGCGATTCGCCCCTGCGCCGTCATGCGGCCGATCGGACCGTCCGGGCCAAGCAGATGATCCTGGCCCAACACTTCGCCAAGCGCCTTGGGCCGGAGCCGGTCGGCAAGCGGCCGGGGCGCGTTGGCTTCGAAGAGGGTCGACACCACCTATCCCCCCAAGGTGAGGGTCAGGGTCCGGCCGCGGCGCTCCAAGGTGACGCGCCAGCGGGGCGTGCCCTCCATCTCTTCCAGGACTTGGCGCAAATCGCGGACATTGCCGACCTCGACCCCGTTGACCGCGCGCACGATATCCTTGGGCCGAATGCCCGCGCGGCGGGCGATGGAACGGCGGCCCACATTCAGGATCACCACCCCGGAGAGGCCCGCGTCCAGGGATATCTCATCGGCGAGGGCCGGGGACAGATTGGCAACCCGCGCGCCGCGCAGCGGATTGACGCCGCCGATCTCGGCTTCGTCTCGGCGCGGGATTTCCGGCGGCGCAGTTAGGGCGATGGTCACGCGCCGCCTCTTGCCCCGCCGCAGGACATCGAGCCGCGCCGTCCCGCCGACCGCAAGGGTCGCGATGCGGAATTTGAGCGCCTTGGGATCGTTGACCAGCTGCCCGTTCACCGCAGTGACCACATCGCCCACCCTGAGCCCGGCGGCCGCGGCCGGCCCCCGTGGGTGCACCTTGTTGATCAGTACCCCATGGGGAGCGCCCATGCCAAGCGACTGGGCGATCTTGGCCGTCACGCGCTGGCTGACGGCACCCAACCACGGCCGCACCACCCGGCCCGTCGCGCGCCCGGCCAACACCGCCTTGACCATGGCCGACGGCACCGCAAAGCCGATACCGATGGAGCCCCCGGTGCGGGAATAGATCGCCGTGTTGATGCCCACCAGACCACCATCCATGGTCACCAGCGCGCCTCCGGAATTGCCCGGGTTGATGGCCGCGTCGGTCTGGATGAAGAAGGCGAAATCGGTCACCCCGACCGTGGTCCGGGCCAGGGCCGAGACGATGCCGCTGGTCACGGTCTGGCCGACGCCGAAGGGGTTGCCGATGGCCAGCACCAGATCGCCGACCTCCAGCGAATCGGAATCGCGCATCCGCACGTGGGGCAAGGGCTCGCCCTGGGCATCGATCTTGAGGACCGCGAGATCGGTGCGCTTGTCGGTGAGCACGACCTTGGCATCGAACTCGCGCCGATCGGACAGCACCGCCCTGATCTCATCGGCCCCCTTGATGACGTGGACATTGGTGATGATGGTGCCGTCGGGATCGACGATGACACCGGAGCCGAGGGAGGTCCGCACCCGCTTGCGCACCGGCCCGCCGAAACCGAATTCATCGCCGAAAAAACGGCGGAAGAAGGGATCGTCGAACAGCGGCGAGCGGGCGCTGCTGCGCTCCACTTTGCGGGAGTATATGTTGATCACGGCGGGCGCCACCTTGCGCACCACCGGCGCAAAGGACAGCATCACCTGCCCGCGGGTGTTGGGGACCTGTCGACGAAGGTCGTTTGCTCCGGCCCCCTGGGCCAGGACTTGCGCAGGACCCAGGACCGCCGCGGCGAACGCGGCTGCGGTCATGACAAAGGCGGTAAAGCCCAGCCGCTCTGCCGTCATCATTTTCCTCACGTCAACACTCTAGCACCGGGAAAAAAGAAAGGCAGCCCAACGGGCCGCCCCTCTTATGCGTTCCTTTGGGCCCAGCGCGTCACGCCCCGGCGGTCTGGGCCTCTTCCTCTTCGGCCTCGACCGGGCCCGAATCCTGGCCCTTGGCATCCTCGTCGCGGTCGACCAGTTCGATCAGCGCCATCGGCGCTGCGTCCCCGTAACGCATCCCCGCCTTCAGCACGCGGGTGTAGCCACCGTTGCGTTCGGCATAGCGGGACGCCAAGGTATCGAACAGCTTGGCGGTCAGCTCACGGTTTCGCAGCACCGAAAGGGCCTGACGCCGCGCGTGCAAGTCACCCCGCTTGCCCAGGGTAATCAACTTGTCGACATAGGGCTTCAGCTCCTTGGCCTTGGGCAGGGTGGTGCTGATCTGCTCGTGCTTGACCAGGGCCGCGGCCATGTTGCGCAACATGGCCTTGCGGTGAGATGACGTGCGGTTCAATTTCCGCCCACTGATGCGGTGACGCATGACTGCTCTCCTTACGCGCCCGACGGCGATGCCTTAATAAGGCTCCTCCAACCGTTTGGCCAGTTCCTCGATGTTCTCGGGCGGCCAGTCGGGGATCTCCATGCCCAGGTGCAGCCCCATCTGGGCCAACACTTCCTTGATTTCATTGAGCGACTTGCGTCCGAAATTGGGCGTCCGCAGCATCTCCGCCTCGGACTTCTGAACCAGATCGCCGATATAGATGATGTTGTCGTTCTTCAGACAGTTGGCGGAGCGG
>JAHEKA010000122.1 GCA_024638585.1 Rhodospirillales bacterium | reverse complement strand
GCCGTGTAGGGCGTCGGAGGGCTGGTTGTGGGTCTTGGGTGCGGTCGTCGCCATTACTCTTCCCCAATCGGGCGCATCTCGCGCCGGGCGGTGGGCCCTGTCGGCAGGCGGCGGGCCGCCGTGCCCCGGGTTAATCCTTCGGTTTCTAAACATAAGGGTTCTGCGCCGGCGATCAAGCGAATCAGGGGGATGGAAGGACTATGTCCGGACCGGAGCGGCATAGGACGGTTCCGGTTCGCGGGATCGAGTGCCTCGCCGCCCCCAGGCGCGATGGCGCCGGAGAATCGCCTTATTTAAAGAGTTATTTAATTAAAGATCTATTGAAACAAGGCTTTTTTGCACCCGCCTCGGCCCGCCCCGCCGGCGGCGGGGGCCTCAGGCGCCGTCCGAACCTTGGGCCGCGCTTTGGGGGCGGGCGATCAGCCGGTTGACGAGCATGGTGAGGGCGGCGAGGCCGACGCCGATGGCGAGCGGCATATAGAACGGCGCCAGCATCAGCAATCCGGCGGCGGCCAGCATCAGGCGCAGGGGCACAGTGCGGCAGAAGCGGTCATGGGCTTCGATGGCGGCGGCGATCAGGATCAGGCCGATGGCGGCGGAGGTGAAGGTCAGCGCGGTCTTCCACAGCGGCCCCATCCACAGCAGCTCCGGCCCGTAGACGAAGACGAAGGGCACCAGGAAGGCGGCCAGGGCCAGCTTCACCGCGTTGGCGGCGATGCCTATGGGGTTGTCCTCTGCGATCGACGAGGCCGCGTAGGCGGCCACAGCGACCGGTGGCGTGATCGCGCTCATCACCGCGAAATAGAGCAGGAACAAATGCCCCGGCAGGTCGTGGACCTTGAGCTCCAAGAGGATCGGGCCCATCAGCACGGCGGCCAGGATATAGGCCGAGGGCGTCGGCATGCCTAGCCCTAAGATGATGGTCAGGCCGGCGGCGACCACCAGGGTGAAGAACACCTGGGCGTCGGTGATGGCGTAGACCAGATGGGCGAACTTGGCGGCCAGCCCGGTCATGGTGATGCCGGCGATGACCAGCCCGGCGGCGGCGCAGGCGCCGGCCACCGGCACCATGCGCATGGCGGTTTCGGCCAGCGAGCGATAGAACAGATAGGTGCCGTGCCCGGTTTCGTGCGCCAGCAGGCCGGGGGTCATACGCGTATCGGAATAGTGGATCTCCACCAGCTTGTTGATGATGGCGACGACCATCACCGAGGCCGAGCCGAACACCGCCACCATGGTCGGCGTGTAGCCCTCCAGCAGGGCCACCGTCAGCACCACCAGGGGCACCAGGAACAGCCCGCCGCGCTTCATGACTTCCCACAGGCGGGGGATGCGTTCGGGATCCAGGCCGCCGAAGCCGACCTTCACGGCGCGGAAATGGACCTGGGAATAGACGCCGACGTAATAGAGGACCGCCGGCAGGATCGCCGCCACGGCGATCACCGCGTAATCGATGTTGGTGTTCTCCGCCATGATGAAGGCGGCGGTGCCCATCACCGGCGGCACCAGGGAGCCGCCGGTCGATGCCGCGACCTCGATGGCGCCGGCGGTGGTGCCCTTGTATCCCAGCCGCTTCATGATCGGGATGGTGATGGAGCCGGTGGTCACCACGTCCGATGTCGGGCTGCCTGAGATCATGCCGTACATGCCCGAAGACACCACCGCCACCTTGGCCGGGCCCCCCGGCCTGCGCCCGGCGATGGCGGCGGCGAAATCGAAGAAGAAGTCCGATCCCTTGGCGTAGAACATCAGGGTGCCGAACATCACGAACAGGAAGGCGTAGGTGGCCGCCACCTGGACCGGCAGGCCCATCACCCCGTCGGTGGTGTAGACCATGATGTCGAGGAAATGGTTGTAGCTGATGTAGCCGTGGCCGATCACCCCGGGCAGCATATGGCCGAAGAAGTTGTAGGCGACGAACAGCAGCACGATCGCGGTCAAGCCGAGGCCGGTGGTGCGCCGGGTGATCTCGATGGTGAGCAGGAAGACCAGGGTGCCGAACAGGGTCTGCAGGGTGTCGAGCTCGAACATCAGGGAGATGCGGTTGACGACGTCGTCGGCGGTGAGGGTGAAGTAGATGCCGGTGGCCAGGCTCAGGCCGGACAGGATCCAGTCGAACCAGGGCGGGTGGACCGGATCGGAATCGGGGCTCGCCCCCACGGTCAGGAAGGCCAGCGTCATCATCCCCATCAGGAAGATGGCGCCCAGCTTCCACGGGTCAAAGATGACCACGGTCGCGGCGACGATGACGAAGACCGCGAGCCCGGCGGCAAACGGGGTGATCACCCAGGCGAGCCAACCGACCGGCCGCCGCCGGCAGCCGACGGAGAACCACGTTCCGGGATCAAGAAGCCTGGTCTTCGCCATGGCCTTGTCAGCCGCCGGGTGAGGGGATGGGGATGTAAAAGAAGGGCGGGGAAGCGGTCTTCGCTTCCCCGCCGTGTACCGCGCTGGTGCGGTCTTTTACATCAGGCCCGCTTCCCTATAGGCCTTGATGGCGCCCGGATGATGGGGCGCGGCCGAAGGCTGGGCGATGGATTTCGGCGTCGTGACCTTCAAGGCCCGGTGGCCGGTCTTGAACGCGTCGATCTGGTTCAGCATCGCCTTGGTGACGTCATAGGCGGTCTTTTCCGGCATGTCCTTGTGCACGACCACGACGGCGCCGACACAGGCGCTGTGGTTGTCGACATGCAGGAATTTGTACTCCTTCGCCAGGACCTTGCAGCGTTCGATCCCGAACTGCTTGGCGACCCGTTCCGCCGCGGCCTTGCCCTGGTTCAGCAGCAGCACCGGAATGCCCTTGGCCACCTCGCGAATGCGGCGGTGGTTAAAGGCGATGCCAAACGACATCACGTCGATGCGCCGGTCGAGCATCAGCTTGGTCATTTCGCGCGACGCCGCGCGGACCAGCTTCTTGAACCTCTTGGGATTGATCCCGGCGGCCTTGAAGAAGGCCAGGGAGACGTCGCCGTCCATGTTGCCCGGGCGGTTGACCGCGACGCGCAACTGGCCGGCGTGCTTCTTGAGGTCGGCCATGGAGCTGATCTTGAGCTTCTTGGCGACATCGGCGTTGATCAGGGTATGGGTCAGCTGGAACCGCGCGGCCGGCGCATAGACCCGGACCAGGACCCGGAGATCCTTCTGCACACGGCCCTTGAACGGGCCGGTGCCCTTGACTGCCGCGGAAAGCTCTGGATCGACGGTCAGGCCCATGGGGACCTTCTTGTCCTGCACCAGCTTGGCGTTGGCGAGGCCGCCGGACCCGGTCTGATAGGTCACGGTGGAGCCGGGATAGGCCTTGGCCAGCGCCTTGTCGAGGCCGAGGCCGATGCGTGACCACAGGCCGCCGGGGCTGGCGCCGGCGAGGGTCAGGTTGTAGTTCTGGGCTTGGGCCGGGGCGATGGCGAGAACCAAGGCGGCGGCGAGGCCGATCAACAGTTTGCGCATTGGAGAACCTCCCTGAGTGGTTCGTTGAGAATGGGGTCTAGGCGCGTCCCATGCTGCCTATTGGCTTATATTTCTTATGGTCTTTTCCGACGTCTGCTCCTGTTTATCACGAGGGAGCGATATTTGTACATGGCGCAGAGGCGGGCCCGATGCGGCCATGCCATGGGGCGGTCCCTTAAATCTTCGATTGTTCGAAGGTGGAGGGCACGAAGATCTCTTCGATCGACAGTTCGCGCGCCGCCAGGCCCTGGCCGTAGTGATAGCGCAGGAAGGCCTCGATGCAGGTGCGGTTGGGTTCCACCCCATAGGGCCAGATGTCTTCGCCCATGATTGCCCGGGCGTCAGCCGTATGGGCCTCCATCCATGGGTTGGTGACGCGCGGGATGTTGTTGTAGGCGACCTCCTAGATGGCAAGTTCCTTGGCCAGATCGAACGCCTTGACCAGGCTGTCGGGCAGCCAGGGATTGGCCGCGACCAGCGCCTTGCGCACGCCGACCAGGTGCATGATGGGGAAGATGCCGGTGCGCTGGAAATACGCCTTTTCCTGTTCGACGTAATCGGGGAACAGGCGGCGGATGTCGGGATGGCCCTCATCGAAGCAGGCGGGCGAGCGGGGCGAGACGATCGCGTCGATCTCGCCATTGGCCAACATGTCCTGCAGCGTCGCCCCTTCGGGGATGGGTTCCAGGGTCAGCCCTTCAGGGGGCACGAATTCGGTCTTCTGGGCCCGGCCCGGCTGTTGCAATCCGCCCCAGCGCCAGGAGATATCGCTGGGCGCGACCCCGTGGACGTCTTCCAGGATGCCGCGCACCCAGGTCACCGCCGTCACCTGGTATTCCGGCGTGCCGACGATCTTGCCCTTGAGGTCCTCGGGCTTCTCGATGCCGGAGCGGGTGTTGATGAAGATGCCCGAATGGCGGAACTTGCGCCCGGGAAAGACCGGGATGCCGAGATACGGGCACTTATCCTCCGCCGTCAGCGTGAGAAAGTTGGAGAACGACAATTCCGCGACGTCGAATTCTTCGTAATGCAGCGCCCGGTGGAACATCTCCTCGGGCTCGAGCTCCAGCACCGTGGCCTCGCAGCCCTCGATGGCGGCCCGGCCGTCGAGCAAGGCCCTTGTGCGGTCGTAATAGGTGACGGCGACGGTGAGTTTCAGCGCCATGCGACGTATCCCCCCTGATGCAAACGGTATTCCCTCCGGCTGTGGCCGGCCACCCTATCCCTGGGCCGGCGCGTAATCAAGCCGGCCCGGGCGGCGTTTGGTCTCATGCAGCAGCCAGGTCAGCAGCCCCAGCAGGATCATGGCGCCGGCCTGGTGGGCGGCGGCCAGGGAGACCGGCACCACCAGCAACAGGGTGGTGATGCCCAGCGCCGGCTGCACCAGGGCCATCAGGCCGATCAGGTTGAGGGCGATCCGCGCGGGCTTGCGAAGGTTCGCTACCTGGCCGCGCCACCAGAGGAACAGGCAGGCCAGCATGGTGAGGATGCCGAGCACGCGGTGCTCGAACTGCACCATGGGCACGTTCTCGAACGGGTTGCGCCAGATCGGCTTGAGATCCAGCAAGCCGCCCGGGATCCAATGGCCGTCCATCAGCGGGAAGGTGTTGTAGGTTTGGCCGGCGTCCAGCCCGGCGACGAAGGCGCCCGAGATCACCGTGAGGACAGCGAGAAAAAGCGCCGGATGCAACGGCCCCACCACGCGCTTGCGCCGCGCCGGATCGAGGGTCTCCGGCTCGGTCGTCCGCACCAGCACCATCCATAGGAGAATCGCGCCCAGCACCAGGGCGAGAGACAGATGCGCCGCCAAGCGGTATGGGCTGACCGACGGGTTGTCGACCAGGCCGCTCTTGACCATGACCCAGCCCAACACGCCCTGGGCGCCGCCCAGGATCAGAAGGCCGGTGAGCTTGAGGGCGAAGCTGCCGCGCACGGACCCGCGGATCAGGAACCACGCGAAGGGCAGGATGAAAACGATGCCGATCAGCCGTCCCCAAACCCGGTGGAAGTACTCCATCAGGAAGATCGCCTTGAAGTCGGCGAGTGTCATGCCGTAGTTCAGCTTCTGGTATTCCGGATAGGCCTTGTAGGCGGCGAAGGCCTCTTGCCAGTCCGCCGTCGATAGCGGTGGGATGATTCCCATGATGGGGCGCCAGTCGACCATCGACAGGCCCGATTGGGTCAGCCGGGTGACGCCGCCCAGGATGACGATGACGAAGATCATGGCGATCATCACCCAGAGCCAAATGATGACGGGTTTCGGGGTGTCCGTGGGGTGGGTCAATGTCATGATCCGTTTGTCCTTTGGCCGTATCGCGACGCCGCCGGGCTTGGGCCTGGTCTATCGGAACACGGCGGTCTTGAGTCCGTTGAGCAGCACACGACGTTCGGCGTGCCAGCGCACCGCCCGGGCCAGCACCGTGCATTCGATGTCGCGGCCGATCGAGACCAGGTCGGCCGGCGTATGGGCATGGTCCACCCGTTCGACCGCCTGTTCGATGATCGGCCCCTCGTCCAGGTCCGGTGTCACGTAATGGGCCGTCGCGCCGATCAGCTTGACGCCGCGCTCGTGCGCCCGGTGATAGGGCCGCGCCCCCTTGAAGCCGGGCAGGAAGGCGTGGTGGATGTTGATGCAGCGCCCGGCCAGGCGTTCGCTGGTGGGCGTCGTCAGGATCTGCATGTAGCGCGCCAGCACCAGCAGTTCGGCGCCGGTCTCCTCGACCACGCCTAGGATCTGCTCTTCCTGGGCGGCTTTGGTCTCCGGCGTCACCGGCAAGTGGTGATAGGGAATCTCGTGCCATTCGACCAGGTCGCGCATGTCTTCGTGGTTGGACACGACGGCGCAAATATCGATGGCGCTGTCGCCGCTGTGGTGGCGGTGCAGCAGGTCGGCGAGACAATGGCCGATCTTGGACACCGCGATCACGGCCTTGGCCCGGGCGCCGGCGTCGTGCAGCGCCCAATCCATCTTGAACCGTTCGGCGATCGGCCGGAAAGCGCCACGGAAACCGTCGTCGCCGTCGATCCAGGGGCCGGGTTCGAAGACGATGCGTTGAAAGAAGCGCTTGGTGCCGGCATCGCCGAACTGGGCCGCCTCGGTGATATTGGCGCCGTTCTCGGTCAGGTTCCCGGTCACCGCGGCGACGATGCCGGGCCCATCGGGGCAGGTGATGGTCAGGATCTTTTCCGCTGGTTTCGAATCTTCTGCCATGGGGCCTTTGGTTGGCTGAACTGGGAGCCGTTCGCATTGCCCGCCCGCGGCGGGGATTTTCCGGTGCCCTTAATAGGGAAAACCCGGGGGCAATTCCAGGACCTTCTGGGGGATGTGACCCCGAGGCCGAATGCGGGACGC
>JAHEKA010000121.1 GCA_024638585.1 Rhodospirillales bacterium | reverse complement strand
CGGCAAGGTGCTGGTGGAGACCGGAGCGCTGGAACTGAAGGATGTCACCATGCAGTCGATCCGGGCCTGGCTTAAGGCCAACCCGGAGAAGATCAAATCGGTGCTGGCCAAGAACCGCTCTTTCGTCTTTTTCCGAGAGATCACCGGCCCCGGACCGATCGGCACCCAGGGCGTGGCTTTGACCGCCGGCCGTTCGCTTGCCATCGACCGCAAGTTCCTGCCGCTCGGCGTGCCGATCTTCCTGGCGGCGGCGGATCCGGCCGGCAAGCTCAAGCCCATTCGCCGGCTGATGGTGGCCCAGGATACCGGGGGTGCGATCCGCGGGCCGGTGCGGGGCGATATCTTCTTCGGCCATGGGGCCGAAGCCGCGCGCCTCGCCGGCCAGGCCAAGCTGCGCGGGCGTACCTGGATTCTCCTGCCCAAGAATCTGGCCGCCGACGTGGTGGCGGAGCGTTGAATGGCCCGCAAGCGGAAAGAGCCGGTGCCGCCGGACGGTGACGACAGCGCACTGTGGCGGCAGATCGCCGGCACCGTGAAACCGCTCAAGCGCCGGGTTGAAAACCGGCCCGTGTCATCGCCGCCGGAGGATGCGACGGAAACCGATCACGCCAAGCCCAGGAAGTCCCCTGGTGGGAAATCGCCCGCATCCCGTCCGGCCGTGCCGACGCAATCCGCTCAACCGCTTGCCGCCGGTGCGGCGGCGGGTCTGGATAAACGGACCGCCCAGCGTTTGCGCCGCGGCCAGTTGAGGATCGATGGCCGCATCGATCTCCACGGCATGACCCAGGCGGAGGCGCATGGGAATCTCACGCGTTTCATCATGGGCTCGGCGGCGCGGGGCCGGCGCTGCGTTCTGGTGATCACCGGTAAGGGTCTGAGGGGCGGCGCGGGCACCGGCGTGTTGCGCGCCGAGTTGCCACGCTGGCTGAACGAACCGGCGTTGCGCCCCTTGATCCTGAGTTTCACCCCGGCCCAGCCCAAGGACGGCGGCGGTGGCGCGTTCTACGTCTACCTGCGCAAGGTGCGCGAGCCAGATTCATGACGCCGTTCGGGGCCAAGCTGCGCGAACTGCGCCGCCAACGCGGAGTGACGCTCAAGCGGATGGCGCAGGACCTGCAGCTGTCGCCCGCTTATCTGTCTGCGCTTGAACACGGCCGGCGCGGCCGGCCGAGCCCCGTCCTGGTGATGCAGATCTGTCAGTATTTCCACCGCATTTGGGAAGACGCCGATGAGTTGGAACGCCTGGTGCAGCTCTCCCACCCGCGGGCCGTGGTCGATACCGCGGGGCTGGAGCCCGAAGCGACCGAGCTTGCCAACCTCTTGGCCGAGCGCATCGACACCCTGGAGGTGGCGCGTTTGCGCCGCCTGATCGCCATCGTCAAGGGCGAGGACGAAGGACGATAAGTTGGCCCGTTAGAGGATGAACTTGGACAGGTCGGTGTCGCGCACCAGGTCACCCACCTGTTCGCGCACGAAGGTGGCGTCGATCCGCACCTTTTTGCCCGGCGTATCGGAAGCGGTGAAGCTGACCTCCTCCAGGAGCCGCTCCATCACCGTCTGCAGACGGCGGGCGCCGATGTTCTCGACATTCTCATTCACCTCAGCCGAAAGGATGGCGATCTCCCGCACCCCGTCTTCGGTGAATTCGAGCGCGACCTCCTCGGTGGCGAGCAGCGCGGTGTATTGGCGGATCAGGCTGGCCTCGGGCTCGGTCAGGATGCGCATGAAATCGTCGACCGTAAGCGCTTCCAGCTCGACCCGGATGGGGAGGCGTCCCTGAAGCTCGGGCAGCAGGTCCGACGGCTTCGCAAGATGGAAGGCGCCGGAGGCGATGAACAGCACATGGTCGGTCTTCACCGCTCCGTGCTTGGTGGCCACCGTGGTGCCCTCGATCAGGGGCAGGAGATCACGCTGCACCCCTTCCCGGGAGACATCGGCGCCGGCGCGTTCCTCCCGCGCGCAGATCTTGTCAATCTCGTCCAGGAAGACAATGCCGTTCTGTTCCACCGATTCGATGGCATCGCGCACGATGGTGTCCTGGTCGAGCAGCTTGTCGGCCTCTTCCTCCACCAGCACCTTATGGGAATCGATCACCAGGATCTTGCGCGGCTTGGTCTGGCCGCCGAAGGCTTTGCCCAGCATGTCGCCGATATTGACCATGCCGACAGAGGCGCCCGGCATGTCCGGGATATCGAAGGTCGGCATGCCGCCGCCGGAGTCCTGAACCTGGATTTCGATCTCCTTGTCGTCGAGCTCTCCGGACCGCAACATGGCGCGGAACTTGTCCCGGGTCGGCTTGCTCGCCCCTTCGCCGACCAAGGCATCCAGCACCCGTTCCTCGGCGGCGAGCTCGGCCCGCGCGATCACCGCTTTTCGGGCCTTCTCGCGAGTCAAGGCGATGGAAGCCTCGACAAGATCGCGGATGATCTGCTCGACATCGCGCCCGACATATCCCACCTCGGTGAACTTGGTGGCTTCGATCTTGATGAAGGGAGCCTGGGCCAGGCGCGCAAGCCGGCGGGCGATTTCGGTCTTGCCGACACCGGTGGGACCGATCATCAGGATGTTCTTCGGCAGAACCTCCTCGCGCAGATCGTCGGACAGTTGCTGGCGCCGCCAGCGGTTCCTCAGCGCAATGGCGACGGCGCGCTTGGCGTCCTTTTGGCCGACGATAAAGCGGTCGAGCTCGGAAACGATTTCGCGCGGACTGAAGGCGGCGGCGGCGGGAAGGGTTGCCATCAGGCGGCCCCCAGCTTTTCGATCACCACCTGGTCATTGGTGTAGACGCAGATCCCGGCGGCGATTGCCATGGCGCGCCGGGCGATGGTTTCGGCGTCCATGTCGTCCTGGTCGGCCAGCGCCCGGGCCGCGGCCAGGGCGAAGTTGCCGCCCGATCCAATACCGATCAGTCCGTCTTCCGGCTCCAGCACGTCGCCGGTGCCGGTGACGATCAGCGACACCTTGGTATCCGCGACCGCCAGCAAGGCCTCGAGCCGCCTGAGGTACCGGTCGGTGCGCCAGTCCTTGGCCAGCTCCACACAGGCGCGGGTCAGATCGCCGTGTTTTTCCAGCTTGGCCTCGAGGCGCTCGAACAGGGTGAAGGCATCGGCGGTGGCCCCGGCAAACCCGGCGATCACCTTGCCGTCTTTCAGAGGCCGGACCTTCCGCGCGTTGGATTTCAAGACCGTTGCCCCCATGGAGACTTGTCCATCTCCGGCCATCACCACCTCGTCCCCCTTGCGGACGCAAAGTATGGTGGTGCCGTGCCAAGCGGCGGCATTGGTGCCATGGGGATTATCGGCTTGTGTCATCTCGTCTCACCTCGCCCGTGGGGCCGCAAAGATAGCAGAGCATGTGGTCATGAAAAGCCCGCTTTCAATTGTCTCTGTATCCACGAGGCCGTACATATGTACGCGTACATACCGGCGGGACGGGTGAAGCGGCTTTCCCTGGCCCCGCTGACCTGCTAAAAGGCCGGATTGCCGCGCGGCCGAAAGGTGCCGCCGGCGGTTCCCATGGAGGATGTCATGGCGGCGCGGACCGCGCGGGTCGAACGCAACACCAAGGAAACCCGGATTTCGGTCGAGGTGAACCTGGATGGGACCGGGGATTACGACGTTTCGACCGGCATCGGGTTTCTCGATCACATGCTGGAGCAGCTCTCGCGCCACAGCCTGATCGACCTCCGGCTTGCGGCCGAGGGTGATCTGCATATCGACTTTCATCACACGACCGAGGATTCGGCCCTGGCGCTGGGCGAGGCTCTGAGCCGGGCCATGGGCGACCGCGCCGGGATCGGGCGCTACGGATCGGCCCTGATCCCGATGGACGAGACCCTGACCCGCGTCGTGCTCGATGCCTCCAACCGGCCCTATCTGATCTGGCAGGTGGACTTTCCGATCCCCAAGGTGGGGGAAATGGATACTGAGCTCTTCAAGGAATGGTTCCAGGCGCTGTCCCAGGCGGCGGGACTCACCCTGCATGTGGAAAACATTTACGGCGCCAACTCGCACCACATCATCGAGTCTTGCTACAATGGACTCGCACGGGCGTTGCGCGAAGCGGTTGAGATCGATCCCCGCAAGGCCGATGCGGTCCCGTCGACCAAGGGTGTCCTGGGAGGATCGATGTGAGGCGTGCAGGTTTCAAGATCTATTCGATCCATCTGCCGCCACCGTATTCGGCGCGCGGCGCGGAGCCCGAAGCCGTGAAGGAAGGCTTCTGCTTCGTGGCCTTCCTGTTGAATGTGATCTGGGCGCTGGCCAATCGCCTTTGGGTCCAGGCCGCCATCCTGTTCGGCTTGATGGCGGTCCTATCCGGAATCGGTGCGCTGATCGGGCTCAATGTGCTGGGCCAGGCGATCTTGATCCTCGCCGTCATGGCTTGGGCCGGGATGGAGGGCAACGACTGGCACCGTGCCGTCCTCAACCGGCGCGGCTGGCGCGAGGCGGGCGTCATCGCCGCGGAAAGCGAGGATGCGGCGCTTCGCCGCTTCGGCGATCTCTCCGCGCTCGGCCCCGGTCCTGCTGTGCCGTCACCGGCCGCCCCGCCGCCGACCCCTGCCTGAACGCCGCAATGATCGCACCCAAGGCCTGATCATGACCGTCGCCATCGTCGATTACGGCTCCGGCAATCTGCGCTCCGCCGCCAAGGCGTTCGAGCGTGAGGCCGGGAACAGCCCCGTGCTGGTGACCGGGCAGGCCGACGACCTCGACCGCGCCGATCACATCGTGCTGCCCGGCGTCGGTGCCTTTGGCGATTGCGCCGCCGGCCTCCGTGCCCTGCCCGGCATGATCGAGGCGCTCAAGGCCAACGTGATCGGCGCGGGCAAGCCGTTCCTCGGGATCTGCGTCGGCATGCAGTTGATGGCAACCCGCGGACTGGAACACGGCATCCATGAAGGATTGGGCTGGATCGAAGGCGAGGTGGTGCCCATGGCGGCCGAGGGGGAAACCCTTCCCGGCGGATTGAAGGTGCCCCATATGGGATGGAATGAACTTGCTCTCAAAGGTGCTTCCCATCCGGTCTTCGCGGGCCTGGCGCCGGGCGTGCACGCTTATTTCGTGCACAGCTATCAGTTCAGATCGACGGATCCTGCCACGGTGTTGGCGGAGGTCGATTACGGTGGCCCCGTGACCGCGGCGGTGGGCCGGGATAATATGGTGGGGACCCAGTTCCACCCGGAAAAGAGCCAGGCGGTGGGCCTGGCCCTGATCGCCAATTTCCTGGCCTGGCGGCCATGACCAACCGGTAAAGGCAATCGCGCGATGATCCTGTTTCCCGCCATCGATCTGAAGGACGGCAACTGCGTGCGTCTGTTCCAGGGCGATATGGACCAGGCCACGGTCTACAACGCCGACCCCCGGTCCCAGGCCCGTGCCTTCGCCGACGCCGGTTTCCAATGGCTCCACCTGGTCGACCTCAATGGTGCGATCGAGGGCCGTCCCGTCAACCACAAGGTGGTTGAGGATATCCTGGATGAGATAATGATCCCGGCCCAGCTCGGCGGCGGCATCCGCGATCTCGCCACCATCGAAGCGTGGCTGGAAAAGGGTGTCACCCGCGTGATCCTGGGGACCACGGCGCTTGAGGATCCTGACCTGGTCAAGCAGGCCTGCCGGCGCTGGCCGAAGCGCATCGTCGTTGGCATCGACGCCCGCGACGGTTACGTGGCGGTGGCCGGTTGGGCCAAGACATCCCAGGTGAAGGCGCTTGACGTGGCGCTCCGGTTCGAGGACGCCGGAGTCTCGGCCATCGTCTATACCGACATCACCCGGGACGGGGCGATGATGGGCGTCAACATCGATGCCACCAGCGATCTTGCCTGGGCTTTGACCACGCCGGTGATCGCCTCGGGCGGGGTGTCCGCGCTCTCGGACCTCGAAGAGCTCAAGCAGGTCGAAGAATCCGGCATCGAAGGGGTGATCGTCGGCCGGGCGCTCTATGACGGGCGCATCGACCCGGCCAAGGCGCTGGCGGTCTTGGGCGACGGGGCGGACGACGCGGGGGAGCGCGGCTAGCCATGCTGAAGACCCGCATCATCCCCTGCCTCGACGTGAAGGACGGCCGCGTCGTCAAGGGCGTCAATTTCGTCGACCTGATCGACGCCGGCGATCCGGTGGCCCAGGCCCGGGTTTACGACGCGGCGGGCGCGGACGAGCTGTGCTTCCTCGACATCACCGCCAGCCATGAGAACCGCGATACCCTCTACGACGTGGTCCGGGGCACGGCGGAACAATGCTTCATGCCGCTGACCGTCGGCGGCGGCGTGCGCACGGTGGACGATATCCGCAAGCTTCTGCTGGCGGGCGCGGACAAGGTTTCGATCAACACCGCCGCGGTCGCCACGCCGGAATTCGTCGGCCAATCGGCGGAGAAGTTCGGCAGCCAATGCATCGTCGTCGCCATCGACGCCAAGGCCACCGGGCCGGATGAATGGGAAATCTTCACCCATGGCGGACGCAAACCCACCGGGCTGGATGCCGTCGAATGGGCCAAACGCATGACGGGCCTGGGGGCCGGGGAAATCCTGCTCACCTCCATGGACCGGGACGGTACCAAGGAGGGATTCGATCTCGGCCTGACCCGGGCGGTGGCCGATGCCGTCAGTGTGCCCGTCATCGCCTCGGGCGGGGTGGGGACCCTCGATCATCTGGTCGACGGCGTCCGCGAGGGCCATGCTTCGGCTGTTCTGGCCGCCTCGATCTTCCACTTCGGCACCTATTCCATCCATGAGGCCAAGGCTCACATGGCGGCGGCGGGGATCCCGATCCGGCTGGAGGACGGCGCCGCGCAAACGGATC
>JAHEKA010000120.1 GCA_024638585.1 Rhodospirillales bacterium | reverse complement strand
GCCGCGGTGGACGCAGCGGCCGGGGCGGGTGCCGCGGCACCTTCGCTTTCGATCCGCTGGATCAGGTCGGCCGGGCTCGGCAGGCTGGCGCCGTAGGCCAGGCGCACCAGCACCATCTCCGCCGCCTGCATGGGCTGGGGCGCGGTCTGCACCTCGTTCAACCCCTTGAGCAGCATCTGCCAGGCCCGGGCCAGGGCCGCCATGGTGAGACCCTCTGCCAGTTCGCGGCCCAGCACGCGCTCGGCCTCCGGCACCACCGGATCTTCGGCCACCGCCGGGGTGATCTTGACCCGGGTCAGCCAATGGGTGAGATCCAGCAGATCCCCCATCACGCATTCGGCGTCCGCCCCGGCCTCGTGCTGGGCCGAAAGCTGATCCAGGGCGGCGGCGATGTCGCCCTTCATGACGTGTTCGAACAATTGGAAGACCTGGGACCGGTCGGCCAGGCCCAGCATGGCGCGCACCGCGTCCTCGGTGATCGTATCGCCGGCACCGTCGCCGGCCAGCGCCTGGTCGAGGATGGACAGCCCGTCGCGCACGCTGCCGTCCGCCGCCCGGGCGATCAGCCTGAGCGCTCCGGGCTCGACCCGGGCGCCCTCGGCCTCGGCGATGGTGGCGAAATGACCGGTCAGCAGCTCTTCCGAGACCCGGCGCAGGTCGAAGCGCTGGCAGCGCGACAGCACCGTTACCGGCACCTTGCGCACCTCGGTGGTGGCGAAGATGAACTTGACGTGTTCGGGCGGCTCTTCCAGCGTCTTCAACAGCGCGTTGAAGGCGTTGGTCGACAGCATGTGCACTTCGTCGATGATGTAGACCTTGTAGCGCGCGCTGGTGGGGCGGTAGCGCACCCCCTCGATCAGCTCGCGCACGTCGTCGACCCCGGTGCGGCTGGCGGCGTCCATCTCCAGCACGTCCGGGTGGCGCCCGTCGGCGATGGCGCGGCAGTCGTCGCATTGGCCGCAGGGCTCCGCCGTCGGGCCGCCGGCACCGTCGGGCCCGGTGCAGTTCAGCGCCAGCGCGATGATGCGCGCCGCCGTGGTCTTGCCGACGCCGCGCACGCCGGTCAGCAGCCAGGCATGGGCCAGGCGGTCCGATTGGATGGCGTTGGTGAGGGTGCGGACCAGGGCGTCCTGGCCGATCATCTCGGCGAAATTCTGGGGCCGGTACTTGCGCGCGAGAACCTGATAGGCCGCGCCCTCGCCGGGGCCTTGGCCGCCGCTCTCCTGGCCGCCCTCGTCCTGGCCGCTGTCTTCGGTGCCGTCGTCCATATCCGTGATCCGGCGCGCCCGGACCGCCTTAAGGATTAAGGGGGCTTTCGCCCCAGGGTGGGAGACTGGACACTGACCCGGGCGAATCCCGTTACGGCTGCTTCCTTCCGGACCTGACCGGATTGGCGGGGTGCCCGTCCACCGCCAGCCTCCCGGCCCGACTATACCAGCTTTGCCCCCGGCCCCGAAACCCGTTTGCCCGGCGCGGGACCAGGCGATCGGAATCGCTCCCGCCCCCACAAATTCCGCTATGATCGCGCCGCTTTTACACAGAGGAGAACCGGGACAGATGGGCGTGCTTTTATTGAAACCGGAGGAAATCCAGGACCTGGTGTCCATGAAGGAGGCGATCGACGCGGTCGAGCTCGGCTACAAGGGGGGCTCGGAATTCCCGGTCATCAACGCGCCCAGGCGCCGGGTCCATTCGCCGGAAGGCGTGCGCATCAGCAATTTCCCGGGCGGCATCCAGGGAATGGGCGTGATCGGCTCGGCCACGCGGGCGGAGCTGGTCGAACAACACGGCACCAACCAGTCCTATGCTTATCGCGAACACCCGGTCCATGCGCTCCACGATTCGCGCACCGGGCATCTGATCTGCATTCTGATCGGCGAACCGGTGGAAAAGACGCTGGGCTACACCTCGGTGGTGGCGCTGCGCACGGCGGCGACGTCGGGCGTCGGCTTCCGCTATCTGGTGCGCAAGGATGCCGAGACCGCGGGCCTGTTCGGCGCCGGGGGACAGGCCTGCAACCAGTTGCTGGCCCTTCTGGTCGAACGGCCCGGGATTAAACATGTCAAGGTCTACAGCCGCACGCCGGCCAACCGCGAGGCTTTCGCCGAAAAATACGCCGACCTTTTCGGCGTGGAGATCACGCCGGTCACGGCGCCGGAAGAGGCGATCCGCGGTGTCGATGCGCTGCTGTGTGCCACCAACACCAATGTCGAGCTGTTCGACGGCGACCTGCTGGAGCCGGGCCAGCACGTGACCGGCATCATCGGCGGCAACGCGCAGCTGGTGGAGGGCGGGTTCCTGAAAAAGGCGCGGCGGGAGATCGACGACCGCACCGTGGAGCGCGCCGACCTGATCGTCTGCAACCTGCGGGAAAACATCATCTCGGAAAAGCAGGGCGATCTCTACATGCCGATCGAAGCCGGGTTGATCAAAATCGAAGACATCTTTGAATTGGGCGAATTGCCTCTGGGCATCTGCAAAGGCCGCACGTCGATTGATCAGATCACCTATCACAAGAACAATGCCGGCACCGCGGCCTCCGAGCTGGCGGTCGCGATGCTGGCCTATGAGAACGCCAAGAAGCTCGGCCGCGGCACCGAGATCGACCTGATCGATCCGGACCAACTGGCGAAAACCTACGCGAAGTAGCGGTTTCGGCTGGAACCGGACGCGCCTTTCACCTGTTTTTGCCAACACGGATCGGCTCGGCTATCATTTGCGCCTCGCCGCCCTCGGGCACACCGCAGCAAAATAGGGAAAGAAAGGAATGGAACTCGTCCAAGAGGCGCAGAGGTTCCAGTTCACCCGCCTGTCATCATCGTCGGATACCGAGGACGGCGCCGATGTCGTGGCAGGCTTGGCGGCGGACCCCAAGACCCTGCCCTGCAAGTATTTCTACGATGCCGTGGGATCCCAATTGTTCGAGCGGATCTGCGATACGCCTGAATACTATCCGACACGAACCGAGCGCGGCATCCTGACGCAGAACGCCGCCGACATCGCAGCGCTCACCGGGCCGTGCGAGGTGGTGGAGCTCGGCAGCGGCTCGGCTTCCAAGACGCGAATCCTGCTCGATGCCTATTCACGCAGGGCCGACGAGGTGCATTTCGTGCCCATCGACGTTTCCGAGAGCATCCTGCGCGAGAGTTCCCGCGAGTTGGTCGACCGCTATGACGGGCTGTCGATCCGCGGCTTTTCCGGCACCTACGAGCAAGCCCTGGCAGCGCTGCATCCGGCCCCGGCGCCGGCCCGGATGTTTGTCTTCCTGGGCTCCACCCTGGGGAATTTCAGCACCTCCGAACGCGCCGCCTTCATAGCGCGGATCCGGGGCGCCATGGCGCCGGGCGAATTTTTCCTGCTCGGCATCGACCGGCGCAAGGACCCGGCCATCATCGAGGCCGCCTATAACGATGCGGAAGGCCTGACCGCGCGCTTCAATCTCAACATGCTGTCCCATCTCAACCGCCGCTTTCACGGCGATTTCGTGGTCGCGAATTTCGCCCACCGGGCGATCTATGAAACCCGCCGCCATCAGATCGAAATCTACCTCGACAGCCTGGTAGCCCAGCAAGCCACGCTCCTGGACCTGGACCTAAGCGTTTCCTTTACTAAGGGCGAGGCCATCCGCACGGAAATCTCGAAGAAATTCGACCCGGGCGAATTGGCGGCGGAGTTCGCGCCGCTCGGCCTCGAACATGCCGCCACCTGGTCCGACGATCGGGAATGGTTCTCGCTGCTGCTGTTCCGGCTGGGGAACCGCCAGGGACCGGCTGGCGGAACCGACTGATGAAGGAACCGAACATCTTCGCGGGCGGCGGATTCGACCGCGCGGTGCTGTTCCGCAAGGACCCGGACTGGCTGGCCCATCACCGGGCCCACCCCGCCAGCCGCCTGATCCCGGTCTGGCGCGACCACCATCTGGTGGTGATCGAGCCCGAGCCCAAGCCCGTGTTCCTGACCCCCGGAGAGGTGCCGGACCTCACCGAAGGCGACGAGTCCCTGGCGCTGCTCGGCGTGATCGAGGACCAGGCGGTGTTCGGCTTCGATATTTCCCATATCGAAGAGCCGCTCGACCGGCCGGAACTGACCGGGCGCGGTGAATTCGTCGATATCCGCGACATCGGATCGATCCTGGGCCGCGCCGATGCCCAGCTCATGGTGCTCGCCCGGGCGCTCTTCTTCTGGCACCGGCGCCACCTTTTTTGCGGGATGTGCGGCGCGCCCACGGTCTCGAACCAGGGCGGGCATGTGCGCATCTGCACCAACGCGGACTGCGCCACCACGCACTTCCCGCGCACCGACCCGGCGGTGATCATGCTGGTGACCGACGGCGACAAATGCCTGCTGGGACGCCGGCCCGGGCGCCAGAACTTCATGTATTCGACCCTGGCCGGTTTCGTCGAGCCCGGCGAGTCGCTGGAGGAGGCCGTCGCCCGCGAGGTGATGGAGGAAACCGGCGTTCACATCACCAACGTGCGCTATGCCCATTCACAGCCCTGGCCCTTTCCCGCCAACCTGATGCTGGGCTTCTACGCCGACGCGACCAGCCGGGAGATTTCGTTGAACGACAACGAACTCGCCGATGCGCGCTGGTTCACCCGCGACGAGGTCCGGGACCTGATGGCGGTGCGCGACCGCACCGAATCGGAGCGACTCGGCGGCGCCTTGCACCTGCCGCGTCCGATTTCCATCGCCCGGCGCCTGATTTCCGAATGGATCGAGGGCAAGGCGCCCTGAGCGCAAAACCGGTCCATGCCCTGAACCACCTGCTGATCGACGACTGCACCCCATGACCGTTGCCGCACTGTTCATCCTGGCGATCGGGCTTGGCAGCGACGCCTTCGCCGCCGCCGTCGCCAACGGCGCCGCCACCGCTCATCCCCGCCTGCGCGACGCGATCGCCACCGCCGCCTATTTCGGCACGGCGGAAGGCCTGATGGTGGCCCTGGGATTCGGGCTTGGCACGGGCTTCCGCGGCATGATCGAAAGCGTCGACCATTGGGCGGCCTTCGCCCTTCTGTCGGGGATCGGCGGCAAGATGATCCGCGATGGTCTCTTGGGCGGCAAGGAACCCGACCCGGGCCCCGATCCCGCCGCGGCCGTACCCGGTGTCCGGCAGGCACCGCTCAGGATGGTGCTGACCGCCGTCGGCACCAGCATCGATTCCGCGGTGGTGGGCGTCACCCTGGCCTTGGTGGGAGTTTCCCTCGCTTTGGCCGCGCCCTTGATCGGTCTGACATCGTTCACGATGTCGCTGATCGGCGTGCTGCTGGGCCACAGGCTGGGGCCGCTCTTGGGGCGCAAGGCGGAGATCCTCGGCGGCATCGCCCTAATCCTGATCGGAGCGCATATCCTGTTCGATCATCTTGGCGCGGGTTGAGCGGCCTGTCTGACGGGCCGGAGACAGGAAATATCCTCCGCGTCCCTCAGCCGCCGTTGGCGGCGGCCCGTCTGCGATAGGGATGGGCCTGGTAGACGCCGATGACACGCACCTTTTCAGAGAAAAAGCGGAGCTCTTCGAACGCGAGCTTCACCAGCTCATGTTCGGGATGGCCTTCAATCTCGGCATAGAACTCGGTGGACGAGAAGTTTCCGTCGACCATATAGCTCTCCAACTTGGTCATGTTGACGCCGTTGGTGGCAAAACCGCCGAGCGCTTTGTAAAGCGCCGCCGGAATGTTGCGCACCCGGAACAGGAAGGCGGTCATCAGATCGGGGGCCTTCTGCCCCGGATCCTCCAGCTCCCGTGCCAGCACGACGAACCGGGTCGTGTTATGGGCCGCATCCTCGATGCCGGCGGCAAGGGACCGAAGGCCATAGGTTTCCGCCGCCAGTTCCGAGGCAATGGCCGCCTCGCTGGGATCGCCTTTCTCGGCGACGTCCCGGGCCGCCCCCGCCGTATCGGCATGGACCACCGGCGTCAGGCCGTGGTCGTGCAGGAACCTGCGGCACTGGGACAGCGCGTGGACATGGGAGTGGACGTGGACCAGGCTGTCCATGTTGGCCCCCCGGGGCGCCAGGAGATGATGGTTCACCGGCTGGAAATGCTCGGCGACGATGTGCAGCCTGGCATGGGGCATCAGCTGATGAATGTCCGCGACCCGGCCGGCCACGGAATTCTCGATGGGGATCATGGCAAGCCGCGCCTCGCCCCCCTCGACGGCATCGAACACCTCTTCGAAGGTCTGGCACGGCCTGGGCGTCATGTCCGGGTGCACCTGGCGGCAGGCAAGATCGGAATAGGCCCCGGGCAACCCCTGGAAGGCGATGATGTTTTCCGCGCCCGCCTTGGCAGCGAAAGTGCTCGCGTTATCGGTCATTGGACCCCGCCCCTTTAGCGGGCCCCAGCATGTGCCGGGCCCGGTCAAGATCGGCCGGAGTATCGACACCGAGCGGGACGGTGTCAACGAAGGCCACGTCGATGCGCATGCCGTCCTCCAGGGCGCGCAGCTGCTCGAGCCGCTCGCGCCGCTCCAGCGGGCTGGGATCGAGGCCGACGAACCGCGCCAGGCTGGTCCGCCGCCATGCGTACAGCCCGATATGGTGAAGCAAAGGCCCCTCCCCCGCCGGCACCTGGGCGCGGCTGAAGTAAAGTGCCCGCCCCTGTCCCCCGGGCTTCGGCGCGTCTGCCGCCGCGACCACCGCCTTGACGACGTTGGGATCGCTTTCCTCCCGCGGGTCGGTGATGGGGCAGGCCAGGGTACCGATATCGACCGCCTCGTTCCCAAGAAGACCGAGCGCCCGGCCCGGCAGCGCCGGGTCGAGGGTCGGCAGGTCGCCCTGCAGGTTGACCACGGCATCGAAACGCCCGTCCGGATCGGCGGCGTTCAGGGCTTCGAAGAT
>JAHEKA010000119.1 GCA_024638585.1 Rhodospirillales bacterium | reverse complement strand
GTTGGCGTCAGGGGGGCGCGCCCAGTGGACAGGACAGAGGGCCCATGATTGAGGTTATGGGGGGGCTGCTCAATGCGCTGGGTACGGCTTCTCTCCACTTTTTGAATTTCGGATCGCTTTCTTGGCTGGTGGCGGGCACCTGCTGCGGGCTGCTGTTCGGCGCCATACCGGGGCTGGGGGGGACGACGGCCCTGGCGCTCCTGATCCCGCTGACCTTCGGCATGGACAAGTCCGACGCCATCATGCTGATGGGCGGATCCATGGCGGCGACCTCGACCGGCGGATCGGTCTCCGCGATCCTGCTCAACACCCCGGGCATCGCCCCCAATGCGGCAACCACCTTCGACGGGTTCCCCCTCGCCCAGCAGGGACGCGCCGGCGAGGCGATCGGCGCCGGCGCCACATCATCGGCGCTGGGCGGCCTGATCGGCGTGTTCACTTTGATCTTGGTGATTCCCATCGCCAAGGAAATCGTGCTGCTGTTCTCGCCGCCGGAGTTTTTCCTGCTCGCCCTGTTCGGCCTCTGCGCCATCGCGGTGTCCACCGGCACCCGCCTTTTGCAGGCCCTGATCGCGGCGATCTTCGGCTTCATCTGCGGGTTCGTCGGCTTCGACCTGGTTTCCGGCGTGGTGCGCTACACCTACGGCGTGGAAGCCCTGTGGGACGGCATCAAGCTGGTTCCCGCCCTGATCGGCCTGTTCGCCATCTCCCAGATGATCGACCTTGCGGTGCAGGGCGGTTCGATCGCCAGCCACGCAGCGGAGTACAAGATCCAGCGCATCACCTCCGGCATCCGAGCGGTATTTCGCAACTGGTCGACCATGTTGGTGGGTTCCGGCATCGGCACGTTCATCGGCGCGGTCCCCGGGGTCGGCGGCACGGTCGCCGCGTTCCTCAGCTATTCCACCCAGGTCCAGCGTGACGGCGAGCCCGATGTGCCCTACGGCCGAGGCAACATCAAGGGCGTGATCGCACCGGAATCTGCGAACAACGCCAAGGATGGCGGCTCCCTGATCCCGACCCTGGCCTTCGGCATCCCGGGCAGCGCGGAAACCGCGGTATTCCTGGGCGCGATGGTGCTGCACGGACTGGAGCCGGGGCCGAGGCTGTTGTTCGATCACGAGGACGTGGTCTTCACCCTGGTGCTGTCGTTGACCATCGCCTGCGTCATCGCCACCATAATCGTACTGTTGCTCGCCAAGCCGATGGCCTACCTCACCTATGTCGACGCCCACATCCTGGCGCCGACCGTCACCGTGGTCGCCCTGGTCGGCGCCTACGCGCTGCAGGGCGAATTCGGCGACGTCGTGGTGGCACTGGCCTTTGCGGTGATCGGTTACCTGATGATCCGCTACCAGTACCCGCGCATCACTTTCACCATCGCCCTGGTATTGGCCGACATCACCGAACGCAGCTTCTTCCAGGCGATGGGGATATCGGATGACAACTGGGCGATCTTCTTCACCCGGGACGTGTCGCTGATCCTGATCGCGCTCATCGTCATCAGTTTGCTGATCCCCTCCTTCCGCATCTGGCTGCGCAAGCGTTCCGAAGCCAGATCCAAGGGAGACGGGTCATGAGCGAGGGCTTCACCACCCGGTCGATCGCCGGCGGCATCGCAGTCGTCGTGTTCCTGGCCGCATTCTTCGTGATGCTCGGAATGGGGATGCATCGGACGGTGCTGGTGGTCCCGCTTGGCCTCGGCCTGGCGGCGCTTGTATATGCGCTCAAGCCGGTGGTCGTAGAGGAAAAGCACAGCGCGCTCTATTTCGCCATCGGCATCCTGGCCTTCATGGTGTTCTTCCTGCACGAAACCTACGAGTTGAAGGGCAAGGAAAAGACCTTTCCGCTGATCATCGGATATGCGGGCGTCGTGCTTTCGTTGATGGACATCGCCTCCGTGACCGAAACGGCGATCGGCCGCTTCGTCACCACCTTCTTCGGCGCGATGCTGGACCCATCGGAGATCAAGCCCCGCACCGTGGGCCGTGAAATGCTGGTGTTCTCCGTGATGGGGCTGGGTGTCGTCGGAATTTGGCTGTTCGGGTTCCTTCTCGCCTCGCCCGTCTTCGTGTTCCTGTGGATGCTCGTGGGCGGCGGCAAATCGTTGAAGCTGTCGCTTTATGTGGGGCTCGGGACCTTCTTTTTCATCTATGTGCTGTTCGAACTGGTGTTGAGCTACGAGCTGTACCGCGGTGTCGTGACCACCTGGATCATGGAGACGATCTTAGAATAGTTTGGCCTGGAATAGTTCGGCGCGCCGGCGGGCCCGCAGGTGACCAGGGGAGGAACTGAGATGGCGATGCAATCGGTCCAGAAATTCGTAGAAGAAGTCCGCGCGCTTTACGCCGCGGACAACGATCCCGCCGATATCTGGCCCAGGGCAAAGGACCCCATGGCGCGCCTGTTGGCGGACCCGGAATTGGCGGCGAGTTCCAAGGACTGGCCGGTCTCCGATCATGAGAACCTGCTGTTTTACGAGGATCCGGATTATGGGTTCGTGGTCAACGGCCTGATCAAGGACCCGGGCCGGAAAACCAGGATCCATGATCACGCCCATATCTGGGTGCTTTACGGGGTGCTCACGGGATCGGAAGACATCGTCCGGTATGACCGGATCGATGACCGCTCGGTCCCCGACCGGGCGGACATCCGTCAGACCGCGTGCGATCCGGTCGCGCCCGGCGCCATGGACATCGTCGAGCCTTACGCCATTCATGCGGAGGTCGCGGGCGATGCCGGTTCCGTGGCGGTGATCATGCGCTCGGCCAAACCGGGAGGGTTCAACCAAGGCCGCTATGACCCGGAGACGGGGCGCTATTGGGAAAGCCCGGGGGTAACGCAGATTCCCTGGCCCTTGGCCTGAGAAAAGACCCGCCAAAGCCCTTCGAGATCAAAGAAATCTAGGGTATGTTGAAGGTAGAGAAACGCTCAAAAAACAACAACAATCCACTCAAAACTTTCTTATGACCGCAAAGGGAGATCAATCATGATCAAGAGCATTGGAATGGGCGCCGCCGCCTTCGGTGCCGCCGCCTTGGTGGCCGCCGGTACGGCCAGCGCCGCGTTTCCGGAGAAGAACATCACCTTCATCATTCCTTATGGCCCGGGTGGCGGATTCGACACCTATGTGCGCAAGATCGCGCCGGTAATGGCCAAGCATCTGGGCGGCAAGGTCAATGTCGTGCCCAAGAACGTGGCCGGCGCCGGTGGGCGCAAGGCGCTCAACGTGCTCTACCGGGCCAAGCCCGACGGCTACAACATCGCCGTGTTCAATATGCCCGGCATGTTGTTGGACAAGATCCTCGGTAAGAAGCAGAGCTACGATATCGACAAGTTCACCTGGCTTGGCCGCATCGCCCAATCCAAGTACGTGCTGACGGTCGGCAAGAAAAGCCCCTATCAGGACATCAAGAGCCTGCAGAAGGCCAAGGGCCTGAAATACGCGGTGACCAGCAAGGCATCCGGGTCCTACGTTGCGGGCAAGATCATGGCCAAGGCGATGGGCTTGGATATCAAGTTCCTGACCGGCTACAAGGGCTCGGCCAAGATTTCCCTTTCGATGGTGCGCGGCGACACCCACCTGTCGCTGTTCAACACCCGCTCCTATGCCAAGTGGGCCAAGGGCGGCGACATCAAGGCGGTCCTGTCGTTCGAATCGAAGAGCCCGTTCGCCGGCGTGCCCACGGTGCGTGAGGTGGGCCATCCCTCCCTGGAGGCGCTGACCATCGAACGCGTGGTCGGCACCGCACCGGGCGTTTCCGCCGATGTCCAGAAGAAGCTGTCGGATGCGCTGTTCGCGGCGCTGAACGATCCGTCGATCCAGGCATGGCACAAGAAGACCAAGCGGCCTATCGATCCGCTCAGCGGGGCCGAAACCGCCAAGCTGCTCGGCGATCTGGTCAAGTTCTTCCAGCAGTACAAGGACATCCTGAAATAGGACGTCTTGGAAGACTCCAAGAAAGGGGCGCCCGCCGGGCGCCCCTTTTTTTGTGGCGATCCGCCGCCGCCCTCAGGCCGCGGCGGAAACGGCTTCCGAAATGGTGTACCGCCTCAACAGGCGCGTCTCTTCGGCGGGGAAATCGGTGCGCGCGTGGTTGACGCAGCGGTTGTCCCACATCAGGAAATCCCCCTCGGTCCATTTGTGGGCATAGATGAATTCCGGCCGCTCTACCTGGTCGATCAATTCGTCGAGCAGCCGGGCGCGCTCCGCCTCGTCGAGCCCGACGATATATCTGGACATCAGGCGGTTGACATAAAGCGCCTTGCGGCCGGTCTCGGAATGGCGACGGACCAAGGGATGCTCCGCCTCGCGCAGGGTGCCGCCCTCCCGGGCCTCCTCATCCCGGCTGGTGGCATCGAGGATATAGGCGTTGTGGACGCGCAAACCCTCGATCCGCGCCTTGGTGGCATCGTCCAACGCGTCATAGGCGGCGTATAGATTGGCGAACAGGGTATCGCCGCCTTCACTTGGCACCCGGATGGCATACAGGGTGGTGGCAAGGTAGGGACTGTCGCGGTGTGCACCGTCGGAATGGAACTGCATGTCGCCGTCGGGCAGGTTGCCAATGGGGACGCCATTCTTTCGCACGTTGGACACCAGCATGACGCCCTTGCGATAATCGTCATTCTCCTGAGGCGGCGCCTTGTAATCGGAATCGGCGGCGCCGAACAACTCGCAAAAGGCAATCTGATCGCCGGCGGAGATCTTCTGACCCGGGAACACCACCATCTGGTAATCAAGGAAGGCCCGCCGCAATGCGGCGAGGTCGTCGCCATGCGGCAAGTGACGGAGATTGAGCCCCTCGATTCGGGCGCCGAGTGCGCCGGAAAGCGGTGTAACGGTCACGGCCATGGTCCGCTCCTTGCTCTCATCGCGCCAGTGTAGAGGAGCCACAACGCCGCGCCAAGCGGCTCTCAGGCCACCATCCGCAGACCTTGATCCCCCGGGGCTGGCGGGATACTTTCCAATCCCACAGCGAGGCATCCGCCATCCGCCGGCAATAAGCAAACCAAGGGATCAACCGTGTCCGACACTCCATTAGCGTCCATAGAGGATGTCATCGAAGACGCCCGCCAGGGCCGCATGTTCATCCTGGTCGACGATGAAGACCGGGAGAACGAGGGCGATCTCATCATCCCGGCGGAAAAGGCGGATGCGGATGCCATCAACTTCATGGCCAGGTTCGGGCGGGGCTTGATCTGCCTGGCCGTGACGCCGGAGCGGGCCGATCAACTCGGCCTGGAGCTGATGGCGGCGAGAAACCAGTCGCGTCATCAGACGGCGTTCACCATTTCCATCGAAGCGCGCGAAGGCGTCACCACGGGAATCTCCGCCGCCGACCGGGCGCAAACCATTTCCGTCGCCATCAATTCGAATCACGGACGCACCGACATCGTCAGCCCCGGCCATGTGTTCCCGCTGATCGCCCAACCCGGCGGGGTCCTGGTGCGGGCCGGGCATACCGAGGCTGCGGTGGATATCGCCAAGCTCGCAGAGCTCAACCCGTCGGGCGTGATCTGCGAGGTGATGAAGGACGACGGCACCATGGCCCGGCTGCCGGACCTGCTGGCCTTCGCCGAACAGCACGGCCTCAATGTCGCTTCCATCTCGGACCTGATCGCCTATCGCCGCCGTACCGAGAAGATCGTCGAAAAGGTCGCCGAGACCACCATCAACAGCCGATACGGCGGTGAGTTCAAGCTGCACGTCTTCTCCAACACGGTCGAACCCGGCGAACACTTGGCCCTCACCAAGGGCGACGTCGGCACGGCAGAACCCGTGCTGGTGCGCATGCATGCGCTGAATGTGCTGGCCGATGTCCTGGGCGACCGGACCGAAACCCAGTTCGCGGCCGGAGAGAAGCGCGACCGTGCCACAGAACTGCATTCCGCGATGGAGGTGATCGGCGAAAAGGGCCGGGGTGCCGTGGTCATCATCCGCGAAACCAACCCGACGGCTCTGTCCCATTTCGTTGCCGAACGCGAAGGACGGCCGCATTCCAAGCCCATCTCGGAACTGCGCCAATACGGCATCGGCGCACAGATTCTGCTGGAGCTGGGGGTGCGCAAAATGACCCTTCTGACCAACACGCGGCGCACCATCGTCGGTCTCGACGGCTACGGCCTGGACCTGGTCGGCCAGGAACCCATTCCAGACTGAGACTAAGTCGCAAGTCGCCTTGACAGGGCCGGGGACCCGCTTGTCTTGAACCGCAGGGGCCTGTACAACTGCTTAGAATACGAATGACAAAAAAAGCTGTCTTTGGGGAAAGACCTGCATGACCGATACCACCATCGCAAATATAGAATCCGTGAAAGTCCAAGACATCGAACTGGAGGTTGAACGCCGCGGTAGCGGCGCGCCCTTGGTTCTGATCGACGACGAGGAAGGCCTGACCCGCGAAAGCAGTCTGGTCGATGAACTCGCCAAATCGTACGAGGTCATCATCCCGGAAGCCCCCGGTTTCGGCAAATCCAGCCGTCCCAACTGGATCGAGACGATGGACGACATCAGCTACATCATGCTCGACTATCTCGACCAGTCGGGGATCGAGGACGCGACGGTCCTGGGCTTCTCTCTCGGCGGCTGGATCGCGGTGGAGATGGCAACCAAGAATCTCAAGCGTATCGGCCGCCTCGCCCTGGTCAATTCCTACGGCATCAAGATCGGCGGGCCCTGGGACCGGGATATCCAAGACATCTGGTTCCTGACCAAAGAGGAGGTCCAGGAGCTGAAATATGCCGATCCCGCCAATGGCGAGATCGACTACACCCAGATGCCCGACGAGAAACTCGAAGTGGTCGCGCGCAACCGCGAATCCTTCGCCCGGTTCTGTTGGCAGCCTTACATGCACAACCCGAAACTCAAGCGTCGCCTGC
>JAHEKA010000118.1 GCA_024638585.1 Rhodospirillales bacterium | reverse complement strand
TGGCGGCGTCGGTATCGCCGATCTTGACGGCGATGAAGACGACATCCACGGGATCGAGGCCAATGGCGGTTTCCGCCGCCTGGACCGGTTCGATCCGGACGTCGCCCAACGGACTTTCGATCCGGAGGCCTTGGTTCCGCATCGCCGCGAGATGCGCGCCGCGGGCGATGAAAGTGACGTCGTCGCCCGCGGCGGCAAGCCGGCCGCCGAAATAACCGCCGACACCGCCGGCGCCGACCATCAGGATTCTCATGAGCGCGCGCCCCTCAATTTGGCCACATTCCCTGTGCAAAAGTCCAAAAGGGAGATCCCCGCCAAAAGGATCGGGATCGCGGGCGCGAAGTCGAGCCTTGACCCCCGCTTCGGCCCCGATGCATCATCAAAGTCACGGTAGACGAAAATAACGGGAAAATCCGCTGCTTACACTGGGAGAACGGAAGGAACGAACAAGCGGCCGCCGGCTTTGGTCCACCGCGGGGCTTCCTTGGACGCTTTTTTTGGTATAGACCCAACGTCCAGAAGACCCGGGGCCCAAACGGCAATAAGCGGTCCCGCCAAAATTCTGCCGCGACGATTTGCGCGCCAATCGCGAAAACTGGGAGATAGACATGTTTGACGATTACTTTGACGAACTCGACCGCCGCCGATTCCTGACCGGATCCGCCGCGGCCGTGGGTGCCGGCCTGCTTGCCGGCCTGCCCGCCACCAATGCCTTTGCCGCCGGCTTCCCCTCCAGGAACATGAAGGTCTACGTGCCGACCCGCGAAGGCGGCGGCGCCGACCGGAACCTCCGTGCCTTCACGTCCATCTGGAAGAAGTACCTCAAGGTCAATTTCGAGCCGTCCTTCTATCCCGGTGCCGCCGGGCGCGTCGGCTACGAAAAGTACATGGGCATCGCGTCCGACGACGGCCACGACCTGCTGTTCGGCAACATGGGGCCCGAGGTCCTGAACTGGGTGGTCAAGAAACCGACCGGCTTCAACGTTTCCGACCTGATCTATTTCGGCCAGATGGACCGCGACCCCGGCATCGTCTTTGTCGGCCGCAAGTCCAAGTTTAAGAGCCTGAAAGAGATCGTCGAGGAAGGCAAGAAGCGGACCATCAAGGTCGGCGTCAGCCGCCTCGCCCATCCGGCCACCCTCGGCATCCTGGCCCTGGGCCGGCACACCGGCGCCAAGTTCAACGTGGTGCCGCTGTCCGGCGGCAAGCGGACCCGGGCCGGCGTCGCCACCGGTGAGATGGATTGCGGCGCGCTGCCGTCCGGCGGCATCGCCCGGCGCGGCAAGAACTTCCGCATCCTGGGCATCTTCGACGACAGCAACCCGATGCCCGATCTGGTCAAGGGCGCGGTCCTGGTCAACAAGGAATTCGGCATGAACCTGCCGCCGTTGATCGCCGGCGCCCGTGCCTTCGGCATCAAGAAAGCCGCCATCGACAAGCATCCGGCAAACTTCAAGATCCTCACCGACACCTCCAACAAGGTGTTCGGGGATCCGGATTACCAGAAGGTCCTGAAGAAGACCAAGGTGCCGATGGAGCTGTTCACCAAGAGCTCGTCCCAGGCCGAGATCGCGAAATACGTCGCGAACATCACCAAGATCGGCGAGCAGTACAAAGACCTGCTGACCGGCAAGTCGTAAGGCCTGAACCGCGACATATCGCAGCGATACGGGTGGCATGCCCGGCAACGGACATGCCACCCGCTTCGCGTCTCGGCTAGGTTTCGGTCGACGGCACGGGGGCGCCGGCGGAAAATGCACCGCGTGATGGGGGGCGGGGAATGACGGACGAGAACGAAACGGACAAACCCGAAAAGAAATCGGTCGGCGGCGAACTGATCCTGCCCGCGGCCGCATTCCTGTTCACGCTGTATTACTTCTACACGATCTTGGATGTCCCCCGCATCGCGCAGGTCAGTGCCTTCTTCGTCGGCACCATCCTGATCGTCCTGGTGACAATTTTGGGGGTTCGCATCGCCAAGCAGGTCAAGGCCGGCGAGGCCGACCTTCGGCTCGGGCGTATTCTGGAACCCAAGAGTTACATACCGAAGCGGCTGGCGCTGTTGGGGCTGACCGTCGGCTTCATCTTCTTCGTCGATTGGCTGGGCTTCACCTTGACGGTGTTCGCCTTCCTCACCCTGGCCATGCTGCTTCTGAGCGAGGGCAGGCGGAAAGTCCTGATCCTCTGCCTTTCGACGGTGCTGGCGTTCGGCGGCTATCTGCTGTTCATCGTCGCCTTCAAGACACGGTTCCCGCAAGGCCCGTTCGAGAAGCTGATGGAGGGATTGATCTGAGATGGAATTCGATCCCGCACTGTTCGTCGAGCTCTTCACCCGCACCTTTCAGTTCTGGTGGGTCATCGTGCCGGCGATCTTCCTCGGCCTCGTGGTCGGCGCGATCCCCGGCTTTTCCGCCGCCAACACCATTATCATCCTGCTCCCCCTGACCCTGGCCATGGAGCCCGAGATCGGCCTGGTCTTCATGGTGGCGCTCTATGCCTCGTCGCGCATGGGGGCTGGCATCCCGGCGATCCTGGTCAATATCCCGGGCACCGCCGGCGCGGCGGCGACGCCGCTGGACGGCTACCCCATGACCAAGCAGGGCCGCGGCCAGCAGGCGCTGGCCATCTCCTTCGTGTCTTCGGTCTTCGGCGGTCTGTTGACCACGGTGTTGACCCTTCTGGCGATGCCCTGGCTGTCCCAGGTGGCGTTCTACCTGCATTCGGTGGAAATGATCGTGGTGATGCTGTTCGGCATCTCGCTGATCGCCTCGATCGCCGCCCGCGACACGCTCAAGGGTTTGATCGCCGGATTCTTCGGCCTGATGCTGGGCTATATCGGCGCCGATGTCGTTTACGAGACCCCGCGGGGCACCTTCGGTTTCCTGGAACTCTACGACCGGGTGCCGCTGATCCCCGCCCTGGTGGGCCTGTTCGCGGTGTCGGAAGCCTTCGCCGTGATCGAAGGCGAATCGATCCTCTCCAAGCGCGGCAGGGAAGCCATGCAAAAGGCGGGCTGGGCCGAAACCTTCGAGGGCGTGCGCCTGGCCCTGTCCAAATGGTGGCACATCATCTGGACCTCGATCATCGGCCTGGTCATCGGCGTGGTGCCGGGCGCCGGCGCCGCCATTGCCGCCTTCGTCGCCTATCAGCAGTCGCGCACCTATTCCAAGACGCCGGAGCTTTACGGCACCGGTCATGTGGAAGGGTTGGTGGCCCCCGAATCGGCCAATAACGGCGTGACGTCCGGCACCCTGGTGCCGCTGCTGGTGATCGGCATCCCCGGCGGCGCCACCGCCGCCATCATGCTGGTTGTGCTGCAATATCACGGCGTCACCATGGGCCCCGACCTGTTCATGGACAATCCGGAACTCGCCTACGGCCCGTTCGCAGCGATGGCGGTGACCTACTTCCTGATGATCTTCACCATCGCGCCGTTGGCGCGCTACATGTCGCGCATCACCGTGGTCTCGACCACCTACATGTCGCCGATCATCATCTCCTTCACCCTGGTCGGCGCCTTCGTGCCGCGCCAATACATGTTCGACATGTACCTGGCCCTGGCCTTCGGCGTGATCGGCTACGTCGCGCGCAAGACCGGCTACCATACCGCTGCGATCCTGATCGGCGTGATCCTGGGACCGCTGCTGGAAACCTATTTCCTGCGGGCGCTCAAGATTTCCGAGGGCGACATCATGGTGATCTTCTCATCTAACCTGGGCAACATCCTGTGGGTCGGCCTGGCGCTTTCACTGCTGCTGCCGTACCTGTTTCAGCTTCGGCGCGCCAAGCAGGAGGCGGCCTGAACGGCGGGGAGGTCGGGACAAGCGCCATGGCCGCACCGCCCACCGACGCCGGTTCCCAGGCGACAGCGGCGGCACCGCTGTGCGCCGCGCCGGATCCAGATCCGCGCCCGCCGGCCCGGCCGCTGCCCGCCGGTTCCTGCGATTGTCACGCCCATATCTGCGGACCGGCATCGGCGTTCGATTACGATCCCAAGCGCATCTATACCCCGCCCGACGCCCTGTTGCCGGACTATCGCGCCATGCTCGCCGCCCTCGGGCTCAGCCGCGCGGTCCTGGTTCAACCCAGCGTCTATGGCACCGACAACCGGGTGCTGCTGAAGGCGCTTGCGGAGATGGGCAGCCGGGCCCGGGGCGTCGCCGTGGTCGACGCGGGGGTGACGGATGCGGAGCTTGAGGCCCTGCACGAAGCCGGGGTGCGCGGGGTCCGGCTCAACCTGGTGGACGTGGCCGATCCAAGCGCCACCTTGCCGCTGGACGAAGCCCGGGCGCTGGCGGCGCGCATCGCGCGCCTCGGCTGGCATGTGGAGTTCCTGCTCCATGTCGACGATGTGGTGGACCTGGACACCCAGTTCGCCGATTTCCCTGCCGAAATGGTGTTCGGCCATCTCGGCTATTTCCGCCCCGGACAGTCCCCGGATATTCCCGGCTTCCAGGCCTTCCTGCGGCTGCTCAGGGGCGGCCGGGCCTGGGTCAAGCTGACCGGCCCCTACCGCATCACCAATCAGCCCCTACCTTACGCCGACACCGATCCCTTCGCCCGCGCCTTGTTGGAGGCGGCCCCGGAACGGGTGGTCTGGGGTTCGGACTGGCCCCATGTGATGGTCAAGAGCGAAATGCCGAACGATGGCGCGCTGGCCGATATCCTGTGCGGCTGGGCACGCGGCGAAGCGACCCTCGAAAGGGTCCTGGTGGAAAACCCGAAGCTGCTTTACGGTTTCGATTAGGAATTTCGGAGGCCAATTTCATGGACGCGTCTCACACCGACGGCAAGCCACTTGCGCGGAACGTCAAGCGCCTCGGCCATCTCGATCTGCCCGGCGCCGGGCAGGTTTACGTCGCCGGCGCGCACGCCTATATCGGCCATCTGCCGAACAAGGCGGGGCTGGGCACTTCGGTGGTGGACGTCTCCGACCCGCGCGCGCCCAAGGTCGTCACCCAGATCAACGTCGACGATCCCGATTCCCACAGCCACAAGGTGCGGGTGGTCGACGGGCTGATGGCGGTCAATGTGGAACGCAATAATTTCGGCATCGGCCGCAAGGCGGAACAGCTTCCGCCCATGAAGAAACGCCTGGAGGTCGAACTCGGCCGGCCGCCCACCGACAGTGAGCTGGCCGACAAGCTGGGGGTCGAGGAAAAGGACATTCCGGCATTGGAAGCTTCGGAGATCCACCAATACACAAACGGCGGCTTCAAGCTGTTCGACGCGACCGACCCCGCCAATCCGAAACCGATCACCCATCACAAGACCGGCGGCATCGGCGTCCACCGCTTCGACATGGACCAGAATTACGCTTACATCTCCACCGAGATGGAGGGCTTCATCGGCAACATCCTGGTGATCTATGACATCCGGGATCCGGCAAAACCTGAAGAGGTGTCGCGCTGGTGGATGGACGGCCAGCACCTCGCCGGCGGCGAAGTCCCCACCTGGGAAGGGCGCGAATGCCGCCTGCACCACGCCATGCGGGTGGGCGATCAACTCTGGGCCGGGGTTTGGCAGGCGGGGCTGCGGGTGATCGACATCTCCGACATCACGCGGCCCGTCACCATCGGCGCCTACAACTACCACCCGCCGTTCCCGGAACCGTCGCATACCTTCATGCGGATGCCCTTCCAGGTCGCCGGTCGCACCATCGCGCTCGCCATCGATGAAGAGGATCAGTATTACAGCCCGCGCGAGGCCGAGGCCCGGCGCGGCCGGCCCCATGCCAACCTCTGGGTATTCGACGCGGAAGACGTCGCCGACCTCAAGCCGCTTGCCATCTATCAGGGATCGGAATCATCCACCCCCTGGGCCGAGACCCGGGGCACGCGCTACGGCGCCCACCAGTTCCAGGAACATTTCGAAGACACCTATGTCTATTGCGCCTGGTTCTCCGGCGGCTTGCGCATTGTCGACGTGAAGGATCCGATGGCGCCGCTGGAGGCGGGCTATTTCATTCCCGAGCCGGTGGGTGACGCGCCGGCACCACAGACCAACGACGTCGATACCGACGCGCGCGGCCTGGTCTACCTGGTGGACCGGTTTACCGGCTTCGATATTCTGGAATTCGATCGGCCCTGAGGGGTTGGGATCACTCCACTCCGGAACCGACCAGGATCTTGCGCGCCGCATCGGTGGCGAGATAGGCGACATAGGCCTTGGCCGCGTCCGGGTCCCGCGCCCCGGCGAGGGGGGCGGCGGCATAGGTGGTGATGTTCTCGACCTCCTTGGGCAGGGGCCCGACCAGCCGGATCTTGCCCTCCGGTTCGAGCCGGCGGATCTCGGTGAGCTGGCCGAAGCCGATCTCATTTTGAACGTCGCTTCCCGCCAGATGCGCCAGCACGTCGCCGCCGCTCGGCAGGGTCCTGGTCTTGTCCTTGACCTGATCGGCGATGCCCAGCCCTTCGATCATCCGTGCGATGTACAGGCCCGAAGACGCTTCGTTGCGGACGATGGATTGGGCATCGAGCAACGCCTGCTTGAGGGTCTCGGCGGAAGAAATGTCGGGAACGTCGGCACCGATCCGGATGACGACCCCGGCCTTGACGGAGCCCAGTACCGTCATTGCCCCTTCCAGGGTCGCGCCGGTGGTCCCGAACGCCTCGATGGCATCTTCGGTCGCCACCACGACGTCGGCCTCCGCCGTGCCGTTCTCGACCGCCGCCCTTATGGTCGGTGCGGTGGCGAAAGTGATCTGAAAACTGTGTCCGGTGTCGGCCTCGAAGGCCTCCGCCGTCAGGCTCACACCACCTTTCGGCGCGCCCGCGCTCAAAACCCTGATGATACTCATCCGCCGCTCCTTCTCAAACCGGGGCCCGCCGAAACGAGCCACATCCGGGGGACAACAATAAGCGGTGACGGCGATCCTGTCGAACACCCCCAGACCGAACC
>JAHEKA010000001.1 GCA_024638585.1 Rhodospirillales bacterium | reverse complement strand
CCGCCGCGGATCAAGGCCAAGGCGGTTAAGCCGGGCCAACCCTCGGCCAGTGCCCAGACCCTGCAATTGCCCCAGACGGCAAGCCCTGCGGCACTTTCCCTGATGGCGGGCCTGGTGGCGTTGATCGCCGGCCTCCTCCTCCTCGCGGGCCGGTCCCAGCGGGCCCATGCCTAAGGGGAAATGGGGCGCCCGGCGCATCGCCGGTGCATGCGTTGTTGCGCTGGGCGCCCTTCTCACCATCAACGGGCTGTGGATTCCCGCCAAAGCGGTCCTTGCCCAACATCTACTCGAGAGCGCGTGGCAGAGAACGCTCGCGGGACGGCCCGGGGTCTCTCCCTGGCCCTGGGCCGACACCTTCCCGGTCGCCCGCCTGACGGTGGGCGGCCGGGCCGTTTTGGTGCTGACCGATTCCGGCGGCCAGGGACTGGCCTTCGGGCCGACCCATGTGGCGGGATCGGCAGCGCCGGGTGCGGGTGGGACAGTTGTGATCTCGGCCCATCGCGACACCCATTTCCGCGGGCTCGATACCGTCAAACCGGGGGCGACGATCAGGCTGGAGACACCGGATCGAAAGATCCTGCACTATCGGGTCACCGGCTCCCGCGTCCTGGCCACGCCACATCTCAGCATCCCGGCGGACATCCGCGCCGGGCGGCTGGTGCTCATCACCTGCTGGCCGCTCGACGGCGTCGTGCCGGGGCGCCCTGAACGGTTCGCGCTGTTTGCCGAAGAGGTCGCGTCCCCCGCCGCCTCGAAAATCAGTACTTCGATTCGTCGATGAACTGACCCATCTTTGATTCGGCGCCGGTCTTGGCAAGCTCTTCCAGATAGATCTTGTGGATCCGCGGATTCTGATCCTCGTATTCGATCTGGTTGCCGCCGTCCTTCAGCGAGGTATCGACGCCTTTGTCGAAATGCGACCGCTTGGATTCGGTGAAGGGATAGCGCTGGCTGCCCAGCGCGATGGCGAGATACCGGGCGGAACTGGGATCGGTGTTGAAGTGCTGGTGGAACATGCCCTCGGGGGGCGCAAAGACGACGCCATGGCGCCAATCGACGCGGACATACTCGTCGTCCGGGTTGTACCAGAGCAGCGAATAGCCCGTGCCATGAACGCAGAAGACGTGAAAGTCGGCGCCGTGGCGATGGCCCTTCTTATAGGTGCCGACCGGCATTTCCGACGTGTGGGAATGCATCAACCCATCGGCCAGGGCAAAAACGATGGAGGTGCCGCCCGCGCCCCGGTTCTGCCAGCCCTGCAATTCCATGTTCGACAGGCTGGGAACGAAGTTGGTCTCCCACATGTGGCGACCGGGCTTGACCGGAAGGAACTCGCCCTCGCCCGCGAAATAATCCGCCGCCCCCACCCTTTCGGGGAATTCATAGGGGTTGTCGAAGATGAAGCCTTCGCTGTGGAAAATGTTCATCATCATCGGCAGGTTGGTGCCGGAGCACAGCCTGGCCGATTCGGTGCCGGAGCCGTTGAAATGCTGATAGGTGGCGTTCAGCGGCAGGGCGAACAGACTCTTTGGGCCCCATTCGAACGTGTGCTTGCGCCCATCGGCGGCCACCACCGTGGTGGAGCCATGGCCGTCGATGACATAGACCACTTCTTCAAAGAGGTGGCGCTGCTGGTCGCTCTTGCCGCCCGGCGCCAGATCGACAAGGAACAGCGACATGAAATCGCCCCGCCCCTTGAGATGCACCGCCGCCCCCTTGGTGCCCATGCGCGCCCAGGGCTTGGTTTCGACCGCGAACAGGTCGACGCCGAAATCCTCGACGATGGGGATGCCCTCCCCCTTGATCCAATCGAGATAGGGGTCGAGCAGATATTTGTCGGTTGCTTCCCATTCGGCTTCGGCTTCACTCACTTTCTCACTCCTTCTCATTCGGACAGGATCGCGGCAGCAATCTTCTCTCCCACCATGATGGTCGGAATATTGGTGTTGGCGCAAGGCACCGCCGGCATGATCGACGCATCCGTGACGCGCAGGCCTTTTACGCCATAGACCCGGCCATGGGAATCGGTCACCGCGCCCGGGTCATCGGCCGCGCCCATGCGGCAGCTGCAGGACGCATGCCAATGACCCAGCACCGTATCACGGATCCAGGCGATCATGGCGGATTCGTCGGATGCGAGGTCGGCCACCGTCGGCCCGTCGGCGATCAATGTATCGATCAGGAACCGGCGCAGCAGGGAAGAAGAGTCCATCACCTTGCCGCCCAACCAGGTCTTGAATTCATTGTAGCGGCTATAGACCGCGAGTTTCCGCGCACCGTCCGAATAGCTGATCGGGAAGATTTCCTCCACCGCGCCGCGGATCGCCGGGTTCTCCTGCAGCTTGATCATCAGCCGCGTCGCCATCACCAGGCGGTCAAGGTCCCGGGGGTCCGAACACATGTCGAAATCGACATCGATGGGCGCGCCCGGATCGGCGGAGGTCAGACGCACCTCACCGGTGGAATAGGACTTGTTCGCCCACACCATGATGACGCCGAGCCGCGCGCCGATATCGTGCCAGGCGGTCTTGTTGGTGGGGATCAGGTACATGTCCCCCTTGGGGCAGCCTTCCATGTTGGACGACCAGCGCAGCCCTGCGAACATCTGCCGGCGCAGGCTGGCGGGCAGGCGCGCCTCGGGCTTCATGTAGCAGCCGAAATTGACCCCGGGATGCTCCATCAGATGCTTGCCGACGCCGGGCCGGTCGGCCACCACGTCGATGCCGAGCGCCTTGAGCTCCGCCGCCGGGCCGATGCCCGAGCGCAGCAGCAGGGCCGGCGAATGCACCGCCCCGGTGGAGACGATCACCTCCTTTGCCCGCACCTCGAACCGGCCGCCCCCATTCCGGGCAGCGACGCCGATGACCCGGCGACCGTCGAACGCGAGGCGCTCGACCTTGGTCTCACTGACAATCGAAAAATTATCGCGCGCACGCACGTCGGCGGTCAGGTAGCCGATCGCGGCGGAAACGCGCTGATCGTCGATATTGCAGATGGCGATGGGGAAATAGCCGTCGGTGAAGACGCCGTTCTGGTCCTTGATGTTCTCATACCCAAGATCATCGACCGCCTGGATCACCGAGCGCACGAACCCGGGCCAGACCTCGGCCGGGATGCGGCGCAGGCCGATGGGCCCGTCCTTGCCGTGCAGGGGCCCATCGAAATCCCGGTCATGCTCCAGCTTCCTGAAGAAGGGCAGCACGCCGTCCCAATCCCAGCCGTCGGCCCCGGCGGCGGCCCAACCGTCGTAGTCGCTCGGCAGTCCGCGCACCGACACCATGCCGTTGACCGACGAGCCGCCGCCGATCACCCGCCCCTGTGTGTACCGCCGCCTCGGACGATTGTCCGGGGCATTGCCCGGGCGCGGCAGGAAGGCGGCCTGCAGGTTGGGCCAGGTGAAGCGCGGGTTGGAATGGGCCGTGCCGGCGAAGCTGTCGAGGATCTCAGACGGCTCCTGCCCCGGCGGGAAATCTTCCCCCGCCTCGATCAGCAGCACGTGGTTGGCGGCGCGCTCGGTCAGCCGGCTCGCCAGCACCGATCCCGCCGAGCCGCCGCCGATGATCACATAGTCGAATACCTTGTCCCCGAAATCCGTCATTCGCCCCCTGATTGGCCCCCAAGAGTCGCAGCAGCCGTTGGGAAAAGTCATAGCACGGGCTATGCTGGGGCTCCTGAAAAAATTCCCGGATCCCACCAAAACGAGCCCAGACGATGACGCAAGTGCAGACCGTATCCGAGAGGTTCGCGGAAACTTTTGCCAACCTGACCCTGGACGATATCCCGGACAAGGCCAAGGAGATCGCCGTCAACGATCTGATCGATATGGCGGGCCTGTGCATCGCCGCGCGCCAGACCGATTACGTCACCAAGATCATCGACGGTCTGGATGCGGCCGGCCCCTGCACCGCCATCGGCCACGGCCGAGCGCTGGATGCCGCGGGGGCCGCCATCGTCAATGGCGTCGCCACCCATGGCGAGGACTTCGACGACACCCTGGAAGGCGCGCCGATCCGCGTCGGCGCCATGGTGATCCCGGCGGTGCTGGCCGCCTGCGAACGGTTCGAACGCTCAGGCGCCGACGCGCTTCTCGGCATCGTCTGCGGGCTGGAGGCGATCTGCCGCTTCAACCACATCGCGCCGGGCGCGATCCACCGCGCGGGCTTTCACCCGGTCGGCGTGATCGGGGCGCTGGGGGGCACGGTGGGCGCCTCGGTCGCGCTGGGGCTGAACGCGCAGCAGATGACCAGCGCGCTGGGCATCGCCGGATCGCTGTCTTCGGGCATTCTCGAATACCTCACCGACGGCGCCTGGACCAAACGCCTGCATCCCGGCTGGGCGGCGCAATCGGGCCTGCGGGCGGCCCTTTGGGGGCGGGAGGACTATTTCGCCCCGCGCACCGTGTTCGAGGGCGGGCACAGTTTCTTCAAGGCCTTCGCGCCGAGCTATGAGAACCCGCGCTTCGACTTTGCCACCGCCACCCTGGGCAAGGAGTGGTTCATGGAACACATCGCCTTCAAGCCCTATGCCTGCGGCACCATGATCCATCCCTTTATCGACTGCACCATCCGCTTGGCCGAAAGCGGTGCGGACGCCGATCAGATCGACAATATCGTCTGCGAGACCGGCGAGGGGCTGGTCGACCGGTTGTGGGAGCCGCTCGCCGACAAGCACGATCCGCCTTCGGGCTATGCCGCCAAGTTCTCCATGCCGTTCTGCATGGCTGTGGGATTCTTCGACGGCGATGCCGGGCTCGACCAGTTCACCGACGAAAAGGCGGCCGATCCCGAGATCCTCACACTGTGCCGCAAGATCTCCTACGTCATCGATCCCGAGAACGAGTATCCCGACAATTACACCGGCCACATCCGCGTGACCTTCAAGGACGGGACCGTGCAGGAGCTGCGCCAGCCCCACATGCGCGGCGGACGCAAGGAGCCGCTGACACGCGAACAGCTGGTCGCGAAGTTCCGCGCCAACGTCGCCTATGGCGGCTGGCCCGCCGAAATCGGCGAAGAGCTGCTGGACTTCTGCGTGCGGATCGGCGGGGCGAAAGACCTCTCGGCCCTCGCGACTTTCAGAATCTGAGGTCCCCGCAGACCTCTACAGGCTTCCCAGCAGGCCGAAAACGCCGCGCTTGCGCAGGCCCCGGCGCATCAGTTCCACGTCCAGCACCTGGTGGTCGTCGACGTCCAGATTGACCTGCCCGCCGAAGGTGGAGATGAACCATTCCTGGGTGGCGCTGTCCTTGGCCTGGAAGATCAGGTCCTTGATGTCGAAGCGCGCGGCGATATTGAGAAGGAGATCCTCCTTGCGATCCTCCACGCCCTCCGAGATCCCCTCCCCCTGGACCAGCACCTTCCAGGCACCGGCCTTCTGATAGGCTTCGATCTGGGCCAAAACGAAAGGCAGGCTGCGGGTCCAATCCTCGTGGCCCTTCTGGCCGGCTTCCCCCACCACATTGAGCCCCGATCCCTTGGCCATCTTGATCAGCCCGCATTTGTCGTCCAGCGACATGGTGACCTGGGCGGACGACACCTCGACCGCGTCGGCGCCCAGTTTCTTGACCGCCTGGTAGAACTCCTTCGACACGCCCTGCTGGAACGCGGCCTCTGTCGCGTCGCCCGCGAAGAAGGTCTTGATCTTCGCTTTCTTCAGCGCCGCGATCTTCTTCTTGAGGAAGGCTTCCGATTGCAGCCGCCAGGCCCCGATGGCGATCTTGACCACGTCGATATGGTCGCCGGCCGAGTCCACGAGATCATCGATCCGGTTCATCCCAAGACCCCGGTCGGCGACGATGGTGAGCCCCACGTCACGTGGCTTGGGCAGCCGGGGGGCGACACGGATGAAGGGAAATGCGTTCTTGGAGAGATCGGCATCCTGGGCCATGGTGAGGTTCCTTCGCTTGCTTTTTCTTGTATAAGAGCGGGGACACTCAACCCGAGACGCCGCACACTGTCAACCGGCCGGAAAGGAGGACCCATGACCCTGATCCTCGGCAACGAAGACGTCGACGGTCTTCTCACCATGAAGGACGTGATCGCCGCGCTGGAACCGGCCTATCGCAACATCGCCGAAGGCCGGGCGGTGGCCGGGGGCCGGGCCGATCTGGTGAGCGAGACGCCCTATGATTCCGGCGCGCGCTATTGGCTGAAGATGGCATCGGGCGTGGTGCCGGACCTGGAAGTCGGCACCATCCGCATCAATTCCGACATCGTGACCTGGCCGCGCGACGGCAACAAGGTACGCCGGGTCAAGGCGCCGCTGGCGCCGGGCAACCGCTGGGTCGGCCTGGTGCTTCTGTTCTCGTCGGCCACCGGAGAGCCGCTCGCCATCTTCCCCGATGGCGCCATCCAGCGCCTGCGCGTGGCCGGATCCACCGGTTTGTCGATCAAGCACATGGCGCGCGAGGATTCGGAAACCCTGGGGCTGCTCGGCACCGGCTGGCAGGCGGGCGCACATCTGGAAGCGGCGCTCGCCGTGCGACCGATCAAACGTGCCCGGGTGTACAGCCCCAATGCGGAGCACCGTGCCACATTCGCCACGACCATGTCGGAACGGCACGGGATCGAGGTGATCGCCGCGGACCAGCCAGAGGACGCGGTGCGCGGCGCGGACATCGTCGTGACCGCCACCAATTCCATGGAGAACATTTTCTTCCGCGACTGGGTGGAGCCCGGGATGCATCTCGCCACCATCCGCGACGGCGAGTTCGAAACCGCCGTGTTGGACCGCGTCGACCTGCTGGCGATCCACGACCCCGGAAATATGGGCGACGACCATATCCTGGCGCCCGAAGGGCTGACCATTCCCGACCTCGGCAAGGAGATCGCCGAAGTCGACGGCTTCGATCAGATCTTGAAGGCCCCTACCCTGGCCAAGGTGGTCGCCGGCCAGGCCCCGGCCCGGGACAACGCCGATCAGGTGACGTGCTTCCTCAATTATCATGGGCTCGGCTTCCAGTTCACCGCCACCGGGGCGGCGTTCTACGCCAAGGCCGTCGAGGCCGGCCGGGGCCACGAACTGCCGACCGACTGGTTCACCGAAGACGTCCATCCCTGATACGGCCCCAACCCCTGGGATTGGGCTCAAATCGGAGGCAGCACCGAGGTGCCACGCAGGTGAATGCCAGCGGCGGGGCCAACCCACCGCCGGCGATAGCTACGTGATCCTCAATATAGGGAAACCCGCCCGCCAGGATCCGGCCGACGCGCGCGCCCTCTTAACGGCGAAGCGGTCCTCCCGTGGCAATCGCCGGGGCGGGAGGCTCAGAGATCGACCGGCGGATCGTAATCATCGACCCCGGTCGGCAGTTCCTTGGGCGGGTATTCGACCACCTTCTGGAACAGCATGTGCATGAACAGGAAGAGCGGCTTCGCTTTCATCACCAGGGCGATCATTTCGTTGTCGCCGTCGTTGAAATGCTGGTGCACGCAGCCGTTCTCGACGATGCAGGCATCGCCCGACTCGTAGGGCAAGGTCACCCCGTCATGAACGTCGTGGCCCTGGCCGGTCAGGATATAGAACACCGCCGAGTTCATGTGCCCGTGCTTCTGGCCGTGGCAATGGGCGGCAAACGCGCTGATATGGCATTCGATGGACTGGGCGATCTCGACCGCCTGGGGATTGATCGGCGCCTTGTCGTAATATCCCGGCCCCCCTTTCCACGCGAAATCGCCATGGGGATAGACGCGGGGCTGGGAATACAGGCTCTTGTAGACTTCCCCATAGGTGCCTTCGAGCGCGCGCACAAAAGTGCGCTTTTTCTGCCAGCGCGTCCAAACGACCTCTTTACCGGCATTGTGCCCAGGATCGCCCGGTTTGACGTAGACGTCGGTTTCTTGATCGCTGAGGGTGTCTTCGCTCATCTGCCGTTCCCTATTCACCTATGCGGTACTCTGCCTGTCTGCGGCCCTATATATCACGAAATGCCTCCCATAGGGGGCCGTATTATATGAGGCTATTCGGGCCGATGGGGGCCATTGGCGCGGTCCCGATGCCCCGGCCCGGCCGCGGCAAAGGCTGGCGGGCACGCACCCCTTGGACCCACCAAGCGCCCAATGCCGAGGTCAGACCCGTTCGATGGACTTGATGTCGGCCCGGCGGCGACCGGCGCGCTTGGCAATCTCATTGTCCTGGTCCTCGATCGCGGCGCGAACCAAGTCCTCGAGCGGTTCGCCGAAGGATTGGTCGAGCAGTTCGCTCGCGACCCGCCGGTTCGAGGTCACCATGCCGTCTTCATAGACGACATTGAAGGCGACGAACGCGGCGCTCTTGCCCTTGGGTTTCTTGCGGCCCATCGTTTTCTCCTAGGCTTTGCAATTGTCGATTTTGGCGCGGCAGGGGAAGTGACATTGCACGTCAAGCGGCGCGGCGACGCGCCCGACTCTGCCGGCGCGGACGACTGCGTTGACGCGTGGGTGCATTTCGGCCACTCCGTTTCGGCTTCGGCGTCACCGTGCCCGATGGCCGCATGCCGCTTGCAACCGAAATCGGGGTCCGGGTCAGTGCCTCGATATCACGCAGGTAAGCGTATTCGTCGGCGGCGCAGAACGATACCGCGGTGCCCAGGGCCCCGGCCCGGGCCGTGCGGCCGATGCGATGCACATAGCTTTCCGGCTCATTGGGCAGTTCAAAGTTGATGACATGGGTGACACCCGGCACGTCGATGCCGCGCGCGGCGATATCGGTCGCCACCAGGACACGGGCCGAACCTTTGCGGAAATTGTTCAGTGCGCGTTGGCGCTGGCCTTGGGATTTGTTGCCGTGGATCGCCTCGGCAGCAACGCCCGCCCCGACAAGTTTTTCCGCAACGAAATTGGCGCGGCGCTTTGTCCGGGTAAACACAATGACCCGGGACAAATCCGCGTCCCCCATGAGCTCACGCAGGAAGCCCATCTTTGCCCGACCGTCAACGAAGTGAACGCTTTGCTGGACCGTTTCGATCGCGACCACTTCCGGGGCGATGTCGATTCGAACGGGGTCGTGCAGCATGTCCGCAGCCAGCCGCTCGATCTCTTTCGGCATGGTCGCGGAAAACAGAAGAGACTGCCGCTGCCCGGGGACCGCGTCGACGATCTTACGCATGTCGCGGATGAACCCCATGTCGAGCATCCGGTCCGCCTCATCCAGGACCAGGCATTCGACATCCCGGAGAACCGCGTGTCCCTGGTTCATGAGGTCCACCAGGCGCCCGGGGGTCGCAACGATGATGTCCACGCCGCGGCGCAATTTATCGATCTGTCCGCGTGGGGACACGCCGCCATATACCAAGGCCAGGCGCAGCTTCGTGGGCGCGCCATAGGCCTTGAAGCCGTCGGCGATCTGGATGGCCAGCTCACGGGTCGGCGCAAGGACGAGTGCGCGCGGGCCGGAGCGGCGCTCCCGGTTCGACAGGTTCTGCAGGACCGGCAGCGCGAAGGCGGCGGTCTTGCCGGTGCCGGTCTGGGCAACGCCCAGAACGTCACGGCCTTCCAACAGAACGGGAATGGCCCGCGCCTGAATGGGCGTGGGGGTGTGGTAGTTCCTGGCGGCGAGAATTCCGCACAGGGGTTTTGCTACACCAAGTTCCGAAAAACTGAGATGATTGTTCAAGTGTTTGTTCTTTCTACGCGGGCGAGCGCGTGGGCACCCCAGGAGGGGCTAGCCGGCACGCGCCACACCGGGCGCTGTTGCCGCTTCCACGCGCATCTGGAAACAACGGAGATAAAGGAATTTTATGTCCCGCGGCGGAGCGCTTGATTTCAGAGCGCTTTGCGCAACCGCGGGAAATAGAGTTGAGGCGCGAACGCCTCATCTAGACCGTCAATCGGCCTGAAGATTAACGGCCTTGGGGCCGCGGGCATCGGCTTCGACATCGAAGCTTACCGTCTGCCCCTCATCGAGCCCGGACATGCCGGCCTGCTCGACGGCGGTAATATGGACGAATACATCTTTCGTGCCGTCTTCGGGGGAAATGAATCCGAAGCCGCGCGTCGCGTTAAAAAACTTTACGGTACCTTTGGTCATTTTATTTCTTTCATAAGTCATTGAAGCCCGGAACGGCACTGCGCCCGGGGTGAAAGACCGCACAACGATTTCAGGGGAAAGTATCAACCGCCTTTGGGCGGGACCAATTCTAAACCGGCTGCGGAGCCGTCACGGGCGCTATATGGGCCTCCAAGCCACCAATTGCAAGGTAATTGTGACGTGCGCCTGGCCGGTCGCGGCCGGAGGGTGCATTGGGCCGGCCGCCCCCGCCGAGGCGGAGAGGCCACCAAACCGGGCCGGTCATCGAAAAGGTCCGCCGGTTTGAACCCTTCGGTTAACCGCTTGGTAACCATGGGGGCCTCATGGTCCTGAAAGTTACGCTCTATTCTGGGGAATTGTGGTACAAGGCGCGTCGATCAATGGGTGAGGCCGGTTTCGGCAGTGGCAAGAACCAATCCCAAACACCAGTTTTTTGACCGGGCCGCGGGTCGACAGCCTCTGACATAAAGAGATTCAGTGCCAGACACACAGCGTTCGGCTTCATTGTCCTCTTCATGCCGTCGGCTAGGAATCGCCGGCCGTTACGCCACGCCTAATTTTCGGCGGAGCGCCCTGCAGCTGTTTTGCACGATTGTCCCCCTCGCCGGCCTTTGGACGGCAATGGTCCTGACCGTCCATAATGCCTACTGGCTGACGCTCCTGTTGTCCCTGCCGACCTCCGCCTTCCTGGTACGACTGTTCATGATTCAGCACGATTGCGGTCATCGCTCATTCTTCCGGTCGCGGTGGCTCAACGATCTATTGGGACATGCCATCGGCATGCTGACATTGACGCCACACGGGTACTGGCGCAGAGCGCACAATATTCACCATGCGACGTCGGGCAACCTGGACAAACGCGGCATCGGTGACATGCATCTTCTGACCGTGCGCGAATATTTGGCCCTTTCAGGATGGAAGCGGCTGGCCTATCGGCTTTACCGCAATCCCTTGACGTTATTCGGTTTCGGTCCGTTGTACCTGTTCGTCATCAAGTTTCGCTTGCCCCTCGACATGCTGCGCCGCCAGCGCGCGGCCTTGCCAAGTGTGATCGCGACCAACGTGGTGATCATTGCGGCAATCATCGGCCTCGGCCTGTGGCTCGGTTTCACCGAGGCGCTCATGGTGCAAGGTCCCATCGTCGTCATGTCGTCAATGGCCGGAGTCTGGCTGTTCTACATCCAACACCAATTCGAACACACCTACTGGCGGCGGACCGAAAAATGGGATTCCGACAAGGCGGCGATGCAGGGCAGTTCCTTTTACGATTTGCCGCGCATCCTAAGTTGGCTGACGGCTGACATCGGCATCCACCACATTCACCATCTGTCCAGCCGGATTCCCAACTACCGCCTTCGCGAGTGCTTGCGGCAAAATGCCGAGCTCCAGGATGTCGATCGAATCACATTGCGTGACAGCCTAAGATGTGTGTTCTTGGCCCTCTGGGACGAAGGCACGGACCGGCTTGTGAGTTTCAAATCTCTCGCGCGGCCTCAGCCCTCCACATAACCCTGTCGACCTTCTTCGAAGAGGCAGGCTCTCGTCCGGTGCCGCGGGATTGAGAGCCCCATGGTGCCATTTTGGGTTATATTGCCAGTGAGACTGTTTTTTGAGGGCGCAGCGTGGTGCGCGGCCGCCCTTAACCGAATAAGGAGGAGACCCGAATATGCGACTCGCCCATATCTCCATCAAGGTCGACGACCTGGAGGCGGCCGGTGAATTCTACGAAAAGGTGCTGGGCTTTCGCGATGTCCGTGGCGGCGACAATCGCGACCATTACTCACGCCACATGACCGACGGCAATGTGGATCTCGCCCTGATGAAATACCAGGACGACGCCACCTCCGCGGAATCCCAGGTTGGCGGCTCCGGCCCCTGCATCCACCATGTCGGTTTCGAGGTGGACGACCTTGAAGCCTGGAAAAAGCAGATCCAGTCCTGGGGCCTGGAAATCATCTCCGATCCCGGCGTGATCCCGGTGAAATTCCGGGCACCGGGCGGCCATATCGCCGAGGTTGCGCCAAAGAACCATTTCGACCTCGATCCGCGCTGATCGCAGCCGGATCATCGGGAAGAACCAGGGCATTCCAGAGCTGTCAGGGGCCGACCAAACAGCTTGAGTGAATATCAGAACAAACAGCTCTAACAGGTTGAATTTAAAATATTTAGGGGGCATGTGTGCCAAGCGAATCCGGGGAAGTCGACGTCGTCTCAGAACTTTGTGCCTATATCGCCGGCGCCACTGAAAGCGACCTGCCCGCGGCCGTTGCAACCAAGACCAAGCACCACATCCTCGACACCCTGGCTGCCATGATCTCCGGCGCGCACCTGGATCCCGGCCGCATGGCGATCACCTATGCCCGAACGCTCGGCGGCAGCGCCGAAGCCCTGGTCATGGGCACCGATTTCGAGACCACGGCGGTCAACGCGGCCTTGGCCAACGGCATGATGGCCCACGCCGATGAGACCGACGATTCCCACACGGCGGCACGTTGCCACATCGGCTGTGCCGTGGTGCCCGCCGCGCTCGCCATGGCCGAACGGCAACAGGCGAGCGGCACGGAATTCCTGCGCGCGGTGACGCTCGGCTACGATGTCGGCGCGCGCTTCAACCTGTCGCTCAACCTCGGCCCGATCGCGAGCTATTCTCTCTGCACCCATTCCCACGGCCCCGGTTTCGGCGCCGCGGCGGCGGCGGGCGCGCTCGCCGGGATCGATACGGTTCAGGCCCGCCACCTGCTCGCCTACCAGGCCCAGCAGTCATCAGGGCTGAAGACCTATATGCGGGACCTCGAGCATATCGAAAAAGCCTTTATCTTCGGCGGCATGCCGGCGCGCAACGGCGTGACCGGCGCCACCATGGTGGCAATGGGCTTTTCCGGCATCCCCGACGACATCACCGGCCGGGACGGCTATCTCCAGGCGTTTTCCGACGACCCCCGCGTCGAGGCCCTCACCGAGGAACTGGGCACCCGGTTCGAAGTGACCCGCACCAACATCAAGAAATGGTCGGTGGGCTCCCCCATCCAAGCGGCGCTCGATTCCATCGAGGTGCTGATGAACGAACAGGGCCTCAGGGCCGAGGACGTGGAGGCAATCACAGCCCGCCTGCCCGACGATCGGGCCTATATCGTCGATAACCGCGACATGCCCGACATCTGCCTGCAACACCTGATCGCCGTCACCCTGATCGACCGGGGGCTCGGCTTCGCCGATTGCCATGACGAGGACCGCATGCTTGATCCGCAGGTACGGGCCCTGCGCGAGAAAGTCACGTTGGTCCCGGAAGCCTTCCTGACCGAGGCGCGGCCCGAACGCCAAGCCATCGTCGAGGTGAAGCTCACGGACGGACGCGAGATCAGCCACCGGACCGTCGCCGTGCGCGGCACGCCGGAAAACCCGATGGAGACCCAGGAGGTCGAAGAGAAGGCCGGCGGCCTGATGGGCCCGGTGCTGGGCGAAAAGCGCAGCAACGACCTGATCGAGGCCATCGCCGACCTTGAAGGCGTCGGCAATATCCGCGAGCTCAGGCCGCTCTTGATCTGCGATTAGACATCCTGTCGGCTTGACGCCGGCGAAGAAAAAACGGGCCCGTCACCGGGCCCGTTTCAGTTTGAAACCTGTTATGGGTTGAAGCGATCAGCTGGCACCCTTGGTCGTGCACTTCGCCGTGCGCGCGCGCAGCGGGAAGCCCATATAGGTGATCTCGCAGGTGTGGCCTTTCTTGAGCGCTTTACGCGCCTCCTTGATGTCCTTCTGACCTTTGATCTGCTTGCCGTCGATCCACAGCTTGGTGGCCCGGCGGTGAATGCGGGTCTTCCATTTCTTGCCCGCCTGGTCGGTGAACAGGATGTACTTGCCCTTGGACTTGACGCCGGTCAGCACCACCTTGGCCTTGGCCGCCTTGACCTTGGTCTTGAAGAGGTTGCTGTTGTCCTGATAGGAGGCCCAGAACTGTTCGACCCCGGCCTGGATCTTGGCGTGGTCCCAATCGACGATCAGCTTCGGATCAAGGCCAACCTTCTTGGCGAGCTTGATATAGGCGGGATCGTCCTTGGCCGCTTCGAAGGTGGTCTTCAGCTTCTTCAAACGGTCCGGATGGGTCTGTGCCAGCTCACCCGGCGCGATCATCGACCGGTAGGATGCGACCGACACGGTCTTGGTGCCGAGCGCCTTGTCAAGCGCCGGCGCGTTCCCGGTGAGCCCCGCCACGGGATTCTCATCCATGGCGACGGCCAGGAAACGGACTTTCTTGCCGCCCTTGCCGATGTTCGACACCTTGCCGAAACCGACTTCCAGATGTTTGCCCAGGACGGCGGTGACGGTATCGGAACCGCCGCCGATGGAGATCACCTGCATGGGCTTGATGCCGGCCTGCTTGGGCAAGCTGTGCAGCACCATGTTTTCAAGGCTGTCCCATGAGGAGAGGCCGGTGACCACGGTGCGCTTCTTGGCTTCCGCGATCACGTCCTGAATGGATTTGAACTTCGAACTCGACAGCACGAAGATGGCGCCCGGATCGATGCCCATCAGCCCCACGAAGCGAACCTTTTCGGTCCACGACCATTTGGGCCGTTGCTTGACGTACATGATGGACGTGGTGCCGGTGTTGCTGGACAGCAGCACCGAACCGTCCCGCGGCTGGGAAATGAAGTAGTCGAAGCCGATTCGGCCCGACGCGCCACGCTTGGGCTTGACCGTCATCTTGGCACCGAGGTGCTTCGACCAGACCTTGGTGAAGGCCCGGGTCAGGCGGTCCTGTCCACCTCCCAAGGAATGAGAGAGAACGATGGAGATCCGCTTGGGCTGCCAATCGGCGGCCTGGGCGGGTGCGGCCAAGTTCAACGCCAAGGCCGTTGCCGCCGCCGTTCCGGCGGCCAATCCTGTCAGTTTCAAATGCTGCGATACCATGAGAAATCCTTCCCTGTTATTGCCTACGAAAAATGCGTCTCTGCGCAGATACAGACCTCTGCGCCTCGGGGCTTCCCCGCCCCGTGCCGTGTGCCGGCACTTATGTTTATTGGCTTAGGTGGATGTTCCACATCTTACCCTTTTCGCCCGATTCACGCGACCTCGTTCTCGCTCTCAGAATATTCCGCGATCGTCCCGTTTAGCACATTCGAGCTGAATGTCGTCAGCCACCGGGTTCAGAGCCAGGATCCCCTGGGCTTCGAGATCAGAGAGCTTCGCCGCCAGACCCAGAAAGCGGTCGGCCTCCGCTTCAGACGTGATCCCGGGAACCAGTTTCCTAAATTTTTCAACATATTGATCCCGGCCGAACGGGACTTCGCCAAGGGGATGGGAATTTGCCACCGCCAGCTCGTCCACAAGTTTGGTACCGTCCTTGAAGGTGATCTCGACGCGGGCCCCTTGGGCCTTTTTCAGGGGCTCCGGCTCGTCATAGAAACGCCGGTTCCATTCCGCGTCCTCATAGGTCTTGATCTTGCGCCACAGGGCTATGGTCTCGGGCCGGTGGCGGCGCACCGCGTCGTAGGACCGTTCGTGATGCCATTCGCCATCCTCCAATGCGATGGCGAAGATGAACATGGCGGAGTGATCGAGGGTCTCGCGCGAAGCATCGGGGTCGTATTTCTGGGGGTCATTGCTGCCCGATCCCATGACCTCGTGGGTAAAGCGCTTGGCATAGATATCGATGCTTTCGACGGCAGAGAGATCGTCCAACTTTTTGCGCATCTTGAAGGCCAGGTCGATGATTGGCTGGCCGTGATACCCCGCCGAATGCTCTTTGGTGTAGGTGTCAAGGATGGCCCGGCGGACCGCGCCCGGATCGACCAGGGTGACCTTGTAGGTCGCCTCGGGCCCATCCAGCAAGGTGGCAATGACCCCGTAATCGCCCTCGTAGATGGGGCTGGGGCTTGTCTCTCCCCGCATGGCCCGATCGATCGCCTCGATCGCGCACTTGCCGACATGGGCCGGCGCCACGGCCTTCCAGGACGAGATTGTCCCCTTGCGGCATTGCCGGGTGGCGGTGGCGACATGAAGCGTGTGCTGGACCGCCTGATAGATCACGTCGGGATCGAGCCGCAACAGCGCGCCGATCCCCGCCGTCATGGAGGGCGCCAGATGCCCCACGTGATCTATTCGGTGGGTGTTGAGCGCCATCGCCTGGGCGAGGGAAAGCTGTACCTCGTAGGCGGTGGCAATACCGCGGATGAGGTCCCGGCCCGAACACCCGCATTGCTGCGCCACCGCGATCAACGGCGGGATGTTGTCGCCCGGATGGCCCGGCTCCACCGCCATGAAGCTGTCGTGAAAATCAAGCTCCCGCACCGCGGCACCATTGGCCCAGGCGGCCCATTCGCATTCGAACAGCTGATCGCCGGGCAGACCGATAACGGTGGCCCCGTTGGCCCGCGGATGGGCCAGCGCCTGGGCGCGCGCGTTGGCGACGGGCCCCCTATTGATCGCCGCCAATGCCACGGCGGCATTGTCGATGATGCGGTTGGCCACCATCTCATCGACCTCCGCGTCGTCGCCGCACGGTGAGGCTGCCAGGGCAGCGATCTTCCAAGCGAGCTGATCTTCCTTGGGCGGCAATGCATCGGGCGGATAAACCCGGACCTCGGTGGTGCTCGGCATCTGCGTTCCCCGTCCCCGCGCCCTACGACGCGCCGCCCTTCATCTTGCGGCGAATGAAGCGGATCAAGGGCGGTCCGACGAAGGTGAAGATGAACAGCACCCAGAGCAGCTGCGCGATCACACTGGTGAAGAACAGCTCCGGCGAATCCAGCCCGATCCGCCAGGCCCGCATGAATTCGCGCTCAAACAAGCGGCCGAGGATCACGCCCAGCAGCATGGCGACGACAGGGTAGTTGAACTTCTTCATGATGTAGCCGAGACACCCGAAGGCCACCATCACGCCCATATCGAATAGGAAGTTGTTGCGTGCGAATCCGCCCATCAGGCAGAAGACGGAGATGATCGGCACCATCATCTTGAGGTTCAAGAGCGCCACGCGGTAGGCGAAAAAGGCCAATACGATTCCGATCACCAGGATGAAGCCGGCGGCAAAGAACTGGCTGATCAGGACGGCATAGGCGATCTCGCCGCTGAATTGGAACAGCCGGGGCCCGACATACATGCCGTGGTAGGTCATCACCACCAGGAGCACCGCCATCGATCCCGAGCCCGGGATGCCGAGGGTCAGAAGCGGCACCAGGGCTCCTCCCACCACGGCGTTGTTGGTGACGTCGGCGGCAATCAGCCCCTCCGGCGCGCCCTTGCCGAACATCGCCTTGCGCTCCGGCTTGGCGAAGGCCACCGCCTGCTGGTAGGAAACGAAGGTCGCAACCGACGCGCCCGCCCCCGGCATGGCGCCGATGCCGACGCCGATCGCGCCGCCGCGCAATAGCTCCCAGGGATATTTGAAGGTCTCCTTGAGGCCGGAAAAGATCCCCGACAGGCCGATCTGGTGCTGCGGCAGCTCGTCACCGGGCTTGAGCAGGCGCGTCATGCCTTTTTCCACATAGACCAGCACCTCGGAAAAGCCCAGCAAGCCCACCAGAACGGCGATGATGGGCAGCCGATCGTAAAGGTAGACGATGTCAAAGGTGCCGCGCTGGGTGCCGAAGGTGGGATCGGTCCCAGTTGTCGCAAGAAGCAGTCCGAAGAAACCGGCGAACAATCCCTTTGCCAATCCGCCGGATGAGAGCTGGGCGATCACTGCAAGGCCGAACAGGATGACGATACAGATCTCCGCCGGTCCGAAGCGCAGCGCAATGGCTGCGATCTGGGGCGAGAGGGTCAATGAGGCAAGACCGCCGATCAATGCGCCCACCACGGACGCCATGATACAGATGCCAAGCGCCCAAGCGGCCTTACCCTCCTTCATCAAGGGAAAGCCGTCGAACGCCGTCACGGCGCCGCCGGCGGTGCCCGGGATGTTGAGCATGACGGATGGGAACGAATTGCCCATCTCCGCACCGGCATAGATGCTGACGCCCAGCAGCAGGCCGAGCTCCGGCGGCAGCACCAGCAACACCGGCAGAAGCATCGCCAGCGTCCCGCTGGAGGTGAGGCCCGGCATGCCGCCCACGAACATGCCGATCAGAACGCCAAGCGGGACGATCCAGATATTGGCGAGGAACAGCTGAAATCCTTCAAAGAGAGCGTCGGGCATGTCAGCTCTCCAGGAAGGTCAACGGCCCGATGGGCAGATCCTGGCCCAACAGCCCGGCAAAGACGAAATGGACCACCGCGGTCATGATCACGGCAATGATGAAAGCGGCCACCCAGTTGCGCAATTCCACCGCCCACAGAAGTGCGAGGACGTAAAGGAAGAAGCCGATCACATAGCCGACATAAGGAAGCACCAGGATCAGGACGATGGACGCGGCCACGACCCAAAAGACCCGCCGGGCGCCGCCCGGCGCATCGGGCTCCTCGGCGCCGGCACGCTCGCCGGCCTCTTGTTCCTCGCTGCCCGTGGCGGCATCCCGGCGCCGTAGATCGACGACGAGTGAAATGACCCCGAGAATCAGCATCGGGATGGCGATGACATAGGTGTAGATGATGGTCGCTTCGCGGAACTGGCCCGTGGTCAGTTCCCACAAGGCGAAAGCCCCGTATGCAAATGCCAGTCCCGGGACCAGCAGATGTCCCCAGTAGTTCCTCAAGAAACGCACGATGCCCCCCCGTGGCCGATCGTCTGTGTCCCGGGAGCCTCCCCCCTGCTTTCCCGTGCACCGTCTCGTTACCAACACGCGGTGCAATTCGGGACGATACTCAGACCAACGGCGGCGGATCGTCATCCGCCGCCGAGGCCGTTACCGTGTGGTCGCTATGAAGACTACCAAGTCTCCTGCACCGGATTGGCGATGGCTTCCTCCAGTCCCTTGGCGCGCTTGAACTGCTCGGCAGGGCGCAGGCGGCCGGTTTCGTCGATCTGGTCCATCTGGCAATAAATTTCGAACTCATAGCCGTCAGGGTCCAGGAAATTGATGCCGATGTTGCAACCGGCGCCCTTGCGGCCTTCGAAGGTGATGGGGATGTTGTTCTCCCGCATGAAATCCCGCGCCTTGAGCAGCACGTCGACATTCTCCACCTCGAAAGCGAGATGTTCGACCTTTATATTCTGTTCGCTGTTGGGACGCCGACTCGCCTTGGCGGGCTTCAACCCGATGGAATGGTGGTCGGCACCGCAGCGGAAGAACACCATGCCGTGTTCGTTCCGTTCGGTCTCCTCGAAGCCCATCATCTCGGTCCAGAACTTGACCGTGCGTTCGACATCGGTGACCTCGTAAATGAGATGACCCAACTTTTTCACCTTGATCGGCGATGTCCCCTTGTACTCCTCGGGATGCAGATCGGCAGGTGTATCCTGGCCCGCGGTCTGGTCATCCATGGCAACCTCCTGAAAATCCTGTAGGGCGATTCCTCGGCGGCAGTCTAACCCAAAGGGACAAGACCTGAAAGCCCTTCACCGCTCAAGCCCCGGAATCCAAGGCTTCGCGGAACACCTGCCTGCGCTTGGCCGAGTGTATTTCCGAGTAATCGCGGTTGGAAAGCGGCCCCTGCTCGATCACCAGATTGCCGAAAACCGGGCCTTCGGCCTTGATCACATCACCCACCTTGGCCGCGAAATCATCGATATCCGTAAAGGTGTGAGCCGATTTGTACCCAGCAGTCCGGGCGAACGCGGCGAAATCCAGGTCCTGATTGGGAAGCAGTGCACCACCGTTCGCTTCGTAGCTGCCGTTGTGACCGACGAAATGGACGAAGTTCTTGGGCTGCACCGCGCCGATTGTCACCAGAGTCCCAAGGTTCATCAGCAGACTGCCGTCGCCGTCCAGCACGATCACGCGCTTTTCCGGCCGCGCCAGGGCCAGGCCCAAGGCGTGGGACGAGGCAAGCCCCATGGCCCCGAACCCATAATAGTTGAGCGGGCGGTCGTTGACGGCCATCCAATCGGTCGCGCAGGAATAGGTCGGGGCGACGATTTCGTCGGTGACGTGTTGGGCCAGGATTTTGAGGCATTCCAAACGGTTCATCATGGCGCGATGGGCCTCCGTCCGATCAAGAAAGCGGTGGGGTGCTGGTTCTCATAGGCGTCAACGATCGCCGGCGGGATCAAGGGCACGTCGTCATCGGTCTCGATCAGGGCACGTGGGATCCCCATGAAATCCAAATACGGTTCCACCGAACGCACGCCGATTCGTTTGGCGTCCTGGGGCGCCACCCCCGGCGGTTTGCCCAAGAGGCCGATCATCAGACAGATCGGTTTCTGCTGTTCCGCCGCCATGGCGCGGATGGCGTTCTGGGCATACAGGAAGCCGGTATATTGGATCAAAACCACGGCCCGCTTGTCGCCATAGGACAGGCCGGCAGAGATGCCGATGCATTCGTCTTCCTTGCAGGTCCGGATCAGTTTGAAGTCGGGATCGTCGGCGATCGGCAGCAAAAGCCCGTAGCTGGTGTGTAAATCCGGAACCGAGAGAATGTATTCGACACCCGCCTCCTTCATCGCATCCATGATGGCGCCGCCGCTCAACTGCTCGGCGGCTTGGTCCTTCACTTGATCATCCATGGCGCCTCTCTCCTTGATGTTTATTATTCAGCCCCCAGCATAGGCGAGCGGGCAGTCCTCGGCATCTGCAAATCAGCTCAGCGGCCAGGGAAGCTTCACATAGTGCTGAAGCAACCCACCCGGGAAGTCGAGCACCATGATCCAGGATAGTGCAGTGATGAAACCGACGCCGGCGGTGGTCAGGATCAGGATGCGCAGCCAGGATGCATCGGAGCGGGCGCGCAAGAAAATCAGGAAGAATCCCGTGATCGCCAACCAGAAACCGATGAGGATCACGGCAGCAATGAATCCGCCCAGCCAGGCGAGGTAGTAACCGAGGCGCGGCACCCCATCGCGTCCCACATGGTCGCCCTCAACCTCATAATCGTAATTGGCGGGGTTGTCGGTCTTGTTGGCGGCCGTGACGTAGAACAGATAGATCGCGAGCGGCAGCATGACCACGCAGATGCCGACGGGATAGACCGCGCCCAGGAAGGAATGCTGCACGCCGTCATAGAGGCCGAAGGCGAACATCAACACGACGAGACCGGCGAACATCGCCTGGGGCCGCATATTCATGGTCTTTGCAGCCGTCCCCCCCAGGTCGGCCTCCTCCTTGGGGGCGTTGCGCGCGCCGAACCACATCGACAGGGCCGTGAGGACGAAGATGATGATGACCCCGGGGCGCAGCAAGAATCCCCAGTCGTAGAACTGGACCGCCTGATAGAGGTAGGTCTCCGAATTCCCTGCCAACACGAAACCGATCAGGAAGGCCGGGCGCGGCCAACCGAAGCGCTTGAACAGGATGCCGAGCATCCCGACGGCGAACAGAACCAAAAGATCGCCCAGATCGCGCGTCGCCTGGAAGGCGGCAAAGCAGATCACCATGATCATGAAAGGCGCCAGGTAAACGTATTTGATGGTCGTCAACCGGGCGACGGGCTTGGAAATGAGCAGGCACAGGCCGGCGCCGATGACATTGGCGAGCGCCAAGGACCAGATGATGATGTAGGTGAGGTTGAGCTTGCCGTCGACCATCGAAGGCCCGGGTTCCAGCCCGATCAGCTCCATCCCGCCAAGGAACACCGCCATGGAACCCGATCCGGGAATGGCGAACAGCAATGTCGGGATCAGGCCGCCGCCCTCTTTGGCGTTGTTGGCCGATTCCGGGGCCAGCACGCCGCGGATATCGCCCTTGCCGAACTGCGACGAATCCTTGACCGTCTGCTTGACATGGCCGTAGGCGATCCAGTCGACGACGCTGCCGCCCAACCCGGGCAACGCGCCGATCATGCAGCCGATCCCGGCGCAGCGGGTGCACAGCCATTTATTGATCCACATGTCCTTAAGCCCCTGGATCCAACCCTTGCCCAGGGATTGGCTGCGCGAAATCGCACCGCCGCCCCGCAACAGGTCGATGATCTCGGGAACCGCGAACATCGCGAGGCCGATCACCACCAGCGGCAACCCGTCACCGAGATAGGGAATGTCGAATGACATGCGGAACTCACCCGTCGCAGGCGCCCCGCCCAGGGCGCCGAACATCAGCCCCATGCCGCAGGCGAGCAACCCCTTGGGCAGGCAATTTCCGGCCAGCACACCCACCATCGAGAGCCCCAGAATGGTCAGCATGAAGAGCTCCGCCGAGGTAAAAAGCAGGATGATGGGCCGGGCGACGACGATGAAGAAGGTCAGCACGATGGCGCCGACAACGCCGCCATAGAGAGATGCCGAGAACGCGGCCCCCAGCGCACGGGCCGCCTCGCCCTTTTTGGCCAGCGGAAAGCCGTCCAGCACCGTTGCCTGGGAAGCCGACGAGCCAGGAATGCCCATCAGGACCGAGGTAAAGGTATCGGACGTAGGGATGATGGCGACCAGGCCGATCAACATGGCGAGTGCCGATGTCGGGTCCATGCCGTAGAGGAAGGGCAACAGCAGCGACAGCCCGACGATTCCGCCGAGGCCGGGAAAGATGCCGACCATGAGCCCCATGACCACGCCGCCGAACAGATAAAAAAGGTGCGTGCCGCTGGTGATCTCCCCCAACGCCAAAACGATGGATTCAAGCATGTCCCAAGCCCCCCATGGTCTCGTGCGCACCTAGCCTAACAAGAAAAGGGCGGAGATGCGCAAGCTTCTCCGCCCTCGAATTAAGACCGATTGGCCGTTACGGCACCTTGTTGTAGCGGCGCTTTAGCCAATCCAGGACCCACTTCTTGGCCGCGGGCGGTACGGAGGTAGCGATCTTTTTCAGCGTCTGGGCGCGCTTGCCCACCGCCTGGTCGTACTTGCCGAGCGCCTTGTTCTTGGCCGCCTCGAAGCCCGGCAGGGCGATCGCCTTAGCCGCCGCCGCCCGCCAGGCCGCGACGATGTGCTTGGGTGTTCCCTTCTTGACGAAGATCATTTTCTGCGCCGGGAAGCCTGCCGCCATGAAGGCCTGCCACGCCGTCCAGGCAGGACCGCGCGGCGCCTTGCCGTGCATCATCTTGTAGACCTCGCCGACATGGGGAAGGTCGGGGAAGGTCGGGTCGCGCACCAGTTTGCCGTTATCGTCCAGCGTGCCCCAGGTCATGATCGGCACCGCTTCGCCCTTCTTCACCAGCGGCATCACGCGCTTTAGGAAGGCCGGCGTGGTCTGGTAGTCGATGCGAACCTCGCCGCGCTCGAACGCGAGGCGGCTGGGGCCCCGGCCCTTCATGCCGAAGACCGGCTTGACGTTGAGGCCAAGGATCTCGAACGCCAACAGAGGAACCAGGTCGAGAGAGGTCGGCCCTTGCGATCCGAACTTCAGCGCAACCTTCTGCAGCTTCTTCATGTCGGCCGCGGATTTGACGCCCAGCTTGGAATTGACATAGACGACGCCGCCGACCGGGGTGGCCAGGATGACCTCCCAGTCCGCATAATCATATTTGACCCGGCGGTCGCCCAACAGGAACGGGAACTGCGTCGATCCCGAAGTGCCGAGAATGCTAAGGCCGTCCTTGCTGCCGCGGCGGGCGAAAAAGTTGGTGCCCTTGGTCGAACTTGCCCCAGGCATGTTCTTGACCGCGACCACCGGATTTCCGGGCAGGGCCTTTTGCAGCCAGGGCACGTAGAAGCGTGCCCAACGGTTGGACCCGCCGCCCGTACCGTAGGGGATGATCCATTCGATCCGCTTGCCGGCGAAATCTACTGATTGCGCCGCGACCGGCTGCGGCACCGCGAGCGCAGCGGCACCTAAAACCGCAGCACCCGCCAAAATGGATGTATGCATGTGTGCTTTCATGGGATAGCTCCCTGTTGTTGACTAACCTTTTCGGATGAGTTTGGGTCGTCTCGACCCGCCCCCCTCTACGCTTCCATCTCTATAACCATCGGACTATTTCCACCCCGTCGAGTCAATGTTCATGTCGACGCCGACGGGTTTTCCCTTGTCACGATTTGCGCGCCCGTCCCCGCGGCGTGTTATCGGGATAGCCCGGCAACACGCGGGCATCGATGAGATACCGCCCGCCGGCACGCACCACCTTGGCGGCGCGCTCCAATGCCGCGGCAAGCTCACCCGCGGTGGCGGCCGGCGTCTCCGTGTCAAACCCTTGGGCCCGGGCCATGGCACCGAGATTGATCCCCGGCTTATCGATCTTCTGGCCGATCCAACGGTTCTCTTTGGGCCGCCTGCGCTCCACCGCGACGCGTTCCTGATGGGCCTCGTCATTGAAGTAGGACCGGTTGTTGGCCACCACGATCAAAGTCGGCAGGCTGAGATGCGATGCCGTCCACAACGCGCTCACCCCCATCAGGTAGTCGCCGTCGCCCAGGACTCCGATCGCCATGCGGTCGCTGTCCCTCAGCGCCAGCGCCGCGCCGACGGTGTGACCCGGTCCGGTGCCCACGGCCCCGCCGGCATCGTTCCCCAGGTAAGAGAGGGGATGATCGAAACGGCAAACATGACCGGGCCAGCCAAGCGGCGTGCGGGCCAGGCACGCCTTGTTGGCCCGGGCGAATTCGGAAAGCGACCGCGCCAGGTCGACGGATTCCAGCGGCCCGTCCTGCTTGATCGCTTCCTTGGCGATGGCGGAGGTGGTCCAGTGCTTGATGCGCGCAAGGGCGGGCGTCTCACGGGCGGTCCGTTTGGCCTGGGCGCCAAGCCCGTCGAGCAGCTGGGCGACAAAGGTATCGGGGTCGGCCAGGATCGGCAGATCGACCGCGGGCAGGGCCTGATAATCCATGCTCCAGCCGTTATGCAGGGTGCGTTCCATCGCACAATGGATGACGCCGGCCCGCACCGGCTCCTCGGTCTGGGAGGCATGGAACACCATGCGCAGCGTCCCCGCGAGGTCCAGCCAATCAAAGGCGACGATCAGGTCCGCCTTCTTCAGCAACGCGGCGGAATCGGGCTGCGGCCGGAAGGCCGGCGTCGCCTTGTGCAACGCGTGTTCGGTGGGAAAGGCCGCGGCGTTGTGGGTATCGGTCATCACCGGCACGCCCAGGGCCTCGGCCAGACGGACACGGCGTTTCCAGTCGTCGATATTGCGCGACATGCGCCCCATCAGGAAGACCGGGAACTTGGCCGCCTTGATGCGCTTGATGGTTTCCTTCACCGCGTCACCCGGGGCCGGCGGCGGAGCCGGCGGCAGATAGCGCTCGACATCGGGGATCGTGACCTCCTCCTCCAGGGGCGCCTCCTGCAGGTCGGCGTCCAGGCACACGTAGACCGGACCATAGGGGCGGGTCGAAGCGATCTGCTTGGCCCGCAGCACCGATTCCACCGCCGCCTGGGGCGAAGCCGGCTGGTCGTCCCACTTGGTGTAATGGCGGATCATCGACGCCTGGTCCTTGGCGGTATGGACCCAGTCGATCCAAGGCCGGCGCTTATCGGCATCGACCGGTCCCGTCGCCCCGAAGATGACGATCGGCGCGCGCCCGCACCAGGCGTTGAAGATCGGCATGGTCCCATGCATCAGCCCGACATTGGAATGCAACGCCACCGCCATGGGCGTTTCCGTCACCCGGGCATAGCCGTCGGCGATGGAGACCGCGTGCTCCTCATGCAGGCAGACCAGCATCTGTGGGTTGTCGTTGCCGAGGTAATTGACGATGGAATCGTGGAAGCCCCGGTAGCTCGCGCCGGGAACCAAGGCGATGTATTTGAGATTGAGGCGGCGCACCACCTCGGCAACGACATCGGACCCCCAACCCATGCGGGGATTGCCGAGTTTCACCGGCCGGTCGATGGCGGGCTTCGGCGGAGGGGTCTTGCGTCTTGCGGTTCTACGGGCGGGGCGTCTCGTCGCCATGGTGTTTGGTCTCCCTTTTCTATCGAGCGTCTTAGATCGGGTCAGGCCTCCAGCAGGCAGGCCTCTATTTCGGGCCAGTATTCCCTGCCCTTTTCCTCCATCAAATCCAAATACTTTTCGTCGAACCAGCGGATATAGGCAGGCTCATAGCTCGGCCGGGATGTGATCCGCTTGTACCAATCGCCGATGCGCGGCTGTTCCAGCCACATCTTGGCAAGGCCGAGGTGATCCATGCGCGTGATGTAGGGCGCATAGCCGATATCGGCGAGGGAGAACGTCTCTCCCGCCAACCAGCGATGGTCGGCCAAGGCCGCGTCCATATCGTCGAGCAGTTTGCGGAAGCGCTTGATGGAGGCCTTGAAGAGCGGCGATTGGACGCCTTCGAACACGACCGAGCGGTAGCGTTCGCGCTTGGCGACATCGGGAATCCCCTCCACCAGCTTGTTGGCGAAATCCTTCCCCTTGGCGAGTTTCTGAAAACGGAATGCGATGGCGTTGGACATCACGCCCGTCTCGGCATGCAGGCCCTCATCAAGCTGCTTGGTCCAGATGCGCATGCGCGCGACGTCGAGTGGATCCTTGGGCCTGAGCCGGGGCTCGGGGAAGCGATCATCGAGGTATTCGTTGATGACGGTCGATTCCACGATCACCGTGCCGTCGTCCACTAGGGTCGGCACCACTCCCTTGGGGTTGAGCGCAAGGTAGTCTGGCGTGTGCTGGTCTCCCGCCCGAAGATCCATGTAGCGGTCGGTCCAATCAAGCTGCTTCTCGGCGAGGCACAACCGGACCTTCTGCGAACAGGTCGACATGCCGTTGTGGTACAGTTCAAGCATCTCTCTACCCCCCCCAACGGCACCGCCCCCCGGGGCGGCGCGCGGACAAACTCCTTCAAAGCGGCGAAAAAGTCCACCCCCTTGCGGG
>JAHEKA010000117.1 GCA_024638585.1 Rhodospirillales bacterium | reverse complement strand
CAGAGCGATCAGGGCGGGCACCCCGGCGCCCGCTTTCAACAAAGCCAGAACCAGCGGCATGATCACCAAGGGGCCGCCCGGGAAGAACGGTCCGACGACACAGCCGATGACGATGCCGCGCCAGCCCGCGCTTTCCCCGAGCCATTCGGCGACAATGTCCTGTGGCAGGATCACCGAAATGAAGCCTGCCCCCAGGATGGCAACGCAGATCCTAGGCCCATTGACCAACAGCATGTCGATGCCCCTGCGGCTGCCGCGAATATGCCGACCATCCTTGTACCTCAGGGCGACGACAAAACAGGCCGCAACCAAGCCCCACAGGATGAGGACGCTGGGTCCGAAGAAACCGCCCATCTAGCGGCCCCCTTCCGCGGGCCCGCCCGCGGGGTTGTTCCCTTTCCCCGGCCCGACCGGACCAAGGGGAATTCGGCGCGCCAGAAGTCCCGCCAGGATCGGCAGGGTGACCACCACGGCGATGCGGTACATGGTGAACTCGGCACCCAGCAGGGGCAGCTCCCAGACCAGGGTTCGCTGGAATCCCAAAAGGGACCAACCGGTCAGATAAGCCACCAGGGCGCCGCGGTCGGCACCCGACATATAGAACGCCACGACGATGGGAAACGACGTCATCGGCCCCCCCGGGGTCATGGCACCGACCGCGGCGGCAATGACGATGCCCTTGAGACCCGATTCCTCGCCGACCCAGCGGGCGACAAGGTCCGGCGGGAGGATGGCCTGAACCAGACCGGCCAGCATCATGCCGCCGATCATCCGCGGCAGCAGGAAGATGAGGATATCGAGGTCGTGGGAAAGCGCGGCCCGGACAGCGTCGGCGCCCTTGAGCTCCCACGCCGCCCAAGCGGCAACCCCGGCGATCAAGGCCAAAACCCAAAAGGACATGCCGAACGCCTCGGCGGCGAGAGAGCGCCTCGGTCCCCTCATGGTGTTCCCCAGAATTATTGTTTTTCACACCGGCGGTCGTCTTGCCGGCAAAGGAGGAACGGGCGCCCAGGCGCCCGTTTCCCGGTCTTTTCAGGCTAATCGAGTAGGTGTTTCCACTTCTGCAAGGTTTTCGCCTTGAGCTCCGGCGAAGATTCAGCCACCGGCGGGAACTCGTCCTTCCATTCATAGGGCCGGCAGGCATCGACGAGGGCCCGGGAGTTGAAATTATCCCCTGCCCGCTTCATCGGATCCAGCGCCCCCGACCAGGCGCGGCGGGTGATGTCGATATCATCGACGGGATCGCAGCGGGTCGCCATGGCCCAGGTCACGTCCCAGAGGTTGGACGGATCGATGTCCTCGTCCACCGCGATCGACCAGCGCCCCAGGTAATTCCCCGCATGAACGCTGCAACACAACTGCGCCGCCTGTCGGGAATGACCGGGATACGCCTGCTTGATGGATATCACGTTGAAAAGACGGCCACCGCCATTCTGATGACACCACACACCTTGCACGCCGGGCAGGCCGGCGGCCTCAACCTGGTCCCACAACAGGGCCGACTTGATGACGCTCTTGGACAGGGTGTAATCCGACGGTGGGCGCCCGGGCCGCGCCATGGTGATGATCGGCTTGTTGCGGTAATAGACACGCCGGATCTTGATGACCGGGTCCTCGCGCACCGACGAGGCGTAATAGCCGGTCCATTCGCCGAACGGGCCCTCGGGGCGCATGTCTTCTTGTACGATTTCGCCTTCGATGACGATCTCGCCGTAGGCGGGGATCGGTAGGCCATGGAGTTCCGACTTGATCATGTCGAACGGCGCACCCCGGTGTCCGGCGGCGTAGCCAAACTCCGACACGCCGTAAAGAACCTCGTTACCCGCCGCGAGGAACATCAGCGGATCATGGCCGATGGAAATCGCGACCGGGCAGGGCTTGCCCAGCTTGAAATACTTGTCGCGGATCTGGCGGCCATGTTTGCCGGGGCTCATCCACAGGCCGCAGGTATTCTTGTCATGAACCATGATCCGGTATGTGCCGACATTCACCCAATCGGAATCGGGATCGGCCATGATCACAAGGTCGCCGGTGCCGATGTAGCGTCCGCCGTCGAGCTCATGCAGGAACGGCACCGGGAATTTCAGCAGGTCCACGTCCTCGTCCCGGTCGATATTTTCGAGGATCGGGCCGGTGTTCACGAACCGCGATGGAATCGATGAAAAATCCTTCATCCGGTCGCGATACCACTGGACCACGTCCATCGCACCCGACGGCTCCGGAAAACCGAGCGTCATGGCCAGGCGGTTGATCGAATTGGTCATCCCGGAAATGATGCGGAAGCCTGGTTCGTATCCCGGGATGTTGTCGAACAGCAGGGCGGGCGGATTGTCCGGCACGTGATTGTAGATCATTTCGGCCACGGCGCCGATTTCGAGGTTCCAGTCCGCCCCTTCGATCTTCGTGAGTTCCCCCATGGCATCGACCCGATCGATCCAGTCTCTCAGGTCATGATGCGGCGTGTCGTATTCCTTGTAGGTGCCTTTCTTTGCGGTCGCGTCAGCCACTGTATTTCGCTCTCCTCGGTACGGGTTCCCGGTCGCCGCAGGGCGCCACATTCCCTTAGGTTGGCGCCTCCGCGCAACAGCGGCGGAGGCCTGAATTCTCTTATTTGGGGGCGTCGCCCTCCCCGATGCGAAGCAGAGGCTCCCGTGGGGTCGGAGTACGTCCGCTTCTGTGCTTTTCAGCAGGCCTCAGTTCTAGCCAAAACGCCCGCCAAGTTCAAAAACATAATCCGCGGGCCAATCAAGTGCGCGCCGGGTGGTCTGCGCCCCCCGCCGTTCCTCGGGTTAGCGGCAGGGGTCCAGGCGGGGATACCCTGGCCCTGCCACTTCAGTCGCGGATGTTCTGGACGAACCAGTCGGTCGGAACCGTGTTGCCCTGGCTGCGGTCCGCAGCGAGCCGGTAGACCAGCCCGCCGACGGCGGCGAACTGCAGGCCCTGATTGCCCATGTTGTGATAGAAGGTGATCTGATCGTCCCTGGTCCGTCCCTCGGCACGGCCGTAAACCAGATCGCAGAAATCAGGGTATTCCCCGCCGAACCCGGATCCGGGCGTCTTCGGGGGAAGACGTTTCATCTCCTCCTCGCTGCCGCCGACATAGGCCAGCGGGCTCATGCCGACCTCCATCTGGATGCGTTCGGTTTCGGGCAGCTTCAACCCGCCGACGCCCTGGCGGATCTTGATATCCATCCGCTCTTCTGCCTCGGTCGAGACCTCGCAGGGCCCCAGCATTGCGACATGCATGCCGGGCTCCAACCAATCGGCCTCGAATGTGGGTGCCATGGAATCGGTGTTGGTCGAAAGGATATCCGCCCCCCTGACCGCGTCGCGCGGGTTGTCCACGGGTTCCACCTCGATCCCGTGAAGGGCGCTCATCTCCTTGGCAAAGGCTTCGCGGTTCGCTTTGGTGGGGCTGAACACTCTCACATGCTCGATCGGCCGGACACACATGTAGGCCGCCAGGAAGGTCCGCGCCATGCCGCCCGACCCCAACATGCCGATGGTCTTTGAATTCTCCCGCGACAGCAACTTGGCCCCGATCCCGGCCCCGCCACCGACGCGCATATGCTGCAGCACGCCGTCGTTGATCATCGCCAACGGTTGGCCGTTCTGGGAGGAAAACAACATGATCAGGCCGCAGAAGGTGCCGGGTTCGATACAGTATTTCTCCTCGGTCCAGCCTGAATTTGCCGATTGCGGCCAGGTGATCACGTCGGACTTCATGCGGATCGCGAAAATGCCGTCGTACCAACCCTCCATGGTGCCCCAACGGTAATACCCGTCATCCCTCTCGCAGGGCGTGTACATGTCGATCCGCGGGCGATGGATGGCACCACCGGTCTCCTGGGCCTTGAATGCCTCCTCCTGGACGCGGATGCAGTCCTGCATGGACAGCAGGTCCGACACCTGATCGTTGTTGATGAACAGCATGGCCTCTCCCCAATGACCCGATTTCCTCGTGCGGCCCTGTGACGCCCCGGTTGAGTCTTCGCGCAAGCCGGGGGTGCCGGGCATCCCGACCGGCACCCCCCACATGCCACTCCAAGGGCCTATTTGCAGGCGATCGACTTGGCCCGCGTATAGGCGCCCGCGTAGTTGATGTCACACGTCATGCCGGCCTTGACCGCAGATCGCTTGACCTTCTTGCCGGCGATGGAGATCTTGGTGCGTTTTCCGCTGACCGACGCCTGGACCTTCTTGCCGGCGTCTATGAAATAAATGCGCCCGCCCTTGCGCTTCACTCCGGTGATCTTGGCGCTGACCGTGCGGTAGACGAGCTTGCGCTTGGCCGCCGGCGCCTTCAGAGCGGAACTGATGCGTGCGACCACCTCCGGATCTGACGCATAGAGCTGGTTGACCACCTTCTCCGTGGCGGCACCGGTACTCCACTTGATATCGGTGCGCGTGCGCTTGGCATCCTTCACGAAGGCGGGATCCTTCATGGCGGCGGTAAATGCCTTGCGCAAGAGGGCGACGCGGGCCTTGGGCGTGCCGGGAGCAGCCGCGAACATGCGCGCCACCTGCATCTGGCTGAACAGGAACTTGAGCGCCGCACGATCCTCAGCATTCTTTGCCTGATCCAGCATGTTGGGCACGTGCTTGAAATCCGGGTCCGGGTTGTTGCCGGCGATCGCCAGAACCCTGATCTTACCTTCCTTGAGAACCTTGCCGAGCCTCGCCTTGATGGTCGTGGTGGTCAGGCCGCAGGTGGCTTCGATCTCACCGCGCTCCATCGCCAGGATGCGCACGGGCGTCCCGCGGTATCCCAGGATGATCTTGAATTTAGTACCCAGCACCGCGTTGAACACCGCCGGAAATGAAAACGACATGGCGCTGCGGCTGTTTCCGCTGGTGATCAACTCCCGGGTAAAGAGGTCCTTCACCGAGGTCGCACCGGTGGTGTGCCAGACCAGGCAAGCGTCGGTGTCCTCGTTCAGGTTGCCGATATATTCGAACTTCCGGCCATCGAACTGGACCGCCTTGTTGCCGAAAAGCTGCTCGAACAGGACGCTGGGACGGATATTGCCGAGGAAGGTCCCGTCCTTGGGCGCCTTGGTATAGGTGTAATTCGCCAGCACGATGCCGCCGGCGGCGTTCATGTTCTGAACCCTGACCCGCGGCTTGCCCGGGATGTGATTTGGGAGATGCCGGCCGAGCAACCTGGTGTAGTTGTCATAGCCGCCGCCGGCGCCCCCCGACGCCGCCAGGGTCAACCTCTTGCCCTTGAAAAAGTCCTGGGCGCCCGCCGGCGCCGCTATCAGTGCCGCCGTCAGGCCGGTCAAAATCAATGTTGCCTGCTTCACGATGCTTCTCCCTGTTCTTGATCTATTCCCCGGCGGCACAACAACAACGCCATTCTTTCGGACGTGGAAAATCGCTATAGGGCGATGGAAACGATTCGTTACTCGTGAAGTGGTTCGCCCTCCACGGTACACCGGCGCAGCAATCGGTTTTCCTCCTTGGGGAACCAGGTGCGCCCGTGGACGGCGACGCGATTGTCCCACATGACCAGATCCTTGAGGCGCCAGACGTGCTCGTATACGAACTCCGGGCTCTCCATCAGGTCGAACAGCTGGTTCAATGTGCGCTCGCTTTCGTCGGGGTCCATCCCCTCGATCAGCCGGGTCATCAGCCGGTCCACGAACACCGCCTTCTTGCCGGTCTCGGGGTGGGTGATGAACACCGGATGGTAGTAATGCGGCGAGTTGCTGATGTCCTTGGTCACGTCGACCTTTTCGGTGCGCAAGTATTCGTGGATATGCAGCGCCTTGCGGCCCGCCAGCTTCGCCTTGAGCTCGTCTGGCAACGCGTCGTAGACCTTGTAGGTATTGGCAAACAACGTGTTGCCGCCCTTGGACGGCAGCTCCAACCCATAGAGGATGGTGTATTTATAAGGCTTCTCGGCATAGCCGGAATCGATGTGGAACCACATATCGGCATCGCCGAACGCGCCGATCGGTTCCCCATCGACCTTGATATTCGTCACCAGAAGGATGTTCTCGTTGGTCTGATAGATGCCTTCGGTCCGCTCCCGCAGGGCATCGGGCGCACGTTTGCGTTCGCCCAACTCGCCGAACCGGCCGGCGAAGGCAAGCTGCTGCTCCATGCTTAGCTCCTGGTCGCGGAAGACCAGGACGATGTGCTCTTGCCACAGACGCCGGATTTCGTCGATGACCGCCTCCGGAAGGTCCTCCCGCAGGTCGATGCCGGAGATTTCCGCGCCCAATGCGTCGGACGCCGGTGTCACCTTCAGGTCCGTGGTTGTGGCCATAGACTGATCCTCATTCAGAATCCAATTCTCTTTCAATTCTCACATTTTAGGGTGCGGCCCGGCAACCGCTATCGGCTCCGCGACGCCAGCGGGAGGTCCGGGAGCGGTATCTAGGCCGCAACAGACAATTTTGATATATCTTCATCAAAGCGATTTTGAAAATGACTATTAAACAATTGCACTATTTCCTCCGCATCGCGGAGCTCAAGAGTTTTTCCCGGGCAGCGGCCTACCTGCACGTCGCCCAGCCGGCCTTGGGCCTTCAGGTCCGCAAGCTGGAGGAAGAGCTCGGCGTCAAGCTGCTCAACCGCCATTCCCGCGGCGTAACGCCGACCGAGGCAGGCCTTCTCTTGCGCGAACACGCCCTGGTGATCCTGCGACAGGTCGAGCGCGCCAAGCTGTCGGTCACGGACCTCGCCGGGCCGCCCCGGGGCAAGATCGCCGTCGGGGTGACGCCGACACTCAACCTGATTCTGGCGACCCAGCTGGTGGAACGCTGCCGCCGCGACTGCCCTGCTGTCTCGCTATCCATCGTCGACGCCATGAGCGAGGACCTGATGGCGCGGGTCGAGGACGATCGCCTGGACATTGCCTATTCCTACAATCCGTCCGCCGTTCATGGTCTGGTGTGCGAACCGCTGGTGACCGAGGACCTCTGCCTGATCGGTCCCG
>JAHEKA010000116.1 GCA_024638585.1 Rhodospirillales bacterium | reverse complement strand
GCGCAGGCCGGAATCATTCAGGACCTTTTCCCCGTTCACCACGACCGCGTTGTCCAGGGACCCGCCCCGCAACATGCCGTTGGCCCGCATGGCGGCGACTTCGTGTTCGAAGCCGAACGTCCGCGCGCTGGAAATCTCACTCTTGAAGGTGCCGTTGGCGAAATGGACGAAATGGTCCTGGCTCGCGACCACCGGGGAGTCGAACTCGATATCGAACGCCACGGAGAAACCTTCCCCGGGCAAAAGCGTCGCCGTCGAATTGCCGTCGCTTACTGTGACCGGCTTCAGCACCTTGATCGCGGTCTTGGGCATGTCCTGTTCCAGAACGCCCGCGCACTCAATCAGGAACACGAAGGGCGCGGCGCTGCCATCCATGATGGGAACTTCCGGTCCGTTGATTTCCACCAGTGCGTTGTCGATGCCGAGGCCCGCGAAGGCGGCCATCAGATGTTCGACGGTCTTGATCTCGACGCCGTCGGTGGTGGCCAAGGCCGAACACAGTTTGGATTCGACCACGCAATCCCATATCCCGGGGATCACCGCCTGGCCGCCCGGGATGTCGGTTCGCTTGAAGCGGATCCCCGAATCGGGTTCGGCCGGGCAGATCATCATGCTGACCTTGGCGCCGGTATGAAGGCCGACGCCGGAGCACCCGATGGAATTCTTCAATGTCTTCTGAGAGGCGTAAGAACCCATAGTCCCCTATCACCCTGGACCGTCCGCGCATGGCCCCCACCATGATCCCCAAGGACGAACGTGCCCACAATAACGCGTTGATACCAGAAAAACGAACGAAACGCCGGCAAATGAACTAAACGAAAGACACCTTGCGATGTCTGTTTCCCCTTAATCGGCAGCCCGGCACGAAATCCAAAACCTCCGGGGCGCCCCCTTAACCAAGGTCACTGGGGGACGTTTACCAAACATCCCCCAGAACCCTCAAATCAACAATTATTACATATTGTTACCGGCTTCCCCCCGACTGGCAGGGGGGCACCCGGCACCGTCAATTGGCTTGGCGGCGCAGAAAAGCCGGAATCTCCAAGAGATCCTCCTGGACGTCCTTGTCGAGCCCGCCCTTGGGCTCCAGATCGCCGAGATCGCCCTGGGGCGGCTCGTCGATGGTGGGCGTGGCCTTGGCGGGTTCCGGCTCGGCCTTGGGTTTCGGTTTCGGCTCGGGTTCAGGTGCTGGTGCATGGGGTTCCATGTCCAGGCGCGGTTCCGGCGACCGGGGCAGGGGAGACACGCTGTCGGACGTCGTCGGTGCAGGCTCCGTGACCGGTGCCGGCGTGGGGTCCGCCTGAGGTGTCACCCGGGCCGGTGCGGCGGGGCTCGGTTCCTCCGTCGCGATGCGGGGTTCCGGGCCATCCGTTGCCCGCGATGCGGAGGTTTTCTGGGCCCGTTCGCTACGGGCCCGGCCGGTTCCGGTGACGCGCTCGAACAGGCTCGGCCCTTTGCGGCGGACGGGCTCCGTCTTGGCCGGCGCCGGACTGGCGTCCGCCCAATGGGTCTCGGTCAAGGGATTGGTGTCGGCCGGGAGTCCGGGTTGTGTGCTTTCCGGCATTTCCGGCGCCTCCATGGGCGGAGGCGGCAGAAAGCTGTCGGAGGCAGAACCTGTGGGATCGCCGACCGCCATGCGGCGTCCGCCCGCACTCGCGTGCGCCCGGGTTTCGCTGACCGCTGCTTCTTCTTCCAGGTCGAACACGGGAACCTCTTCCGGTTCGGGCGCGCGCCGGGGTTCGGCCTCGGTCTTCTGCGGTTCCTCGCGGCGGCTGGTGAATCCCGGGGCCGGCGCCTGGGTTGGGGCTTGCCGGCTTGGCGTGTTGTCGCTGACCAGGCTGATATGGCCGAGCGGCTTTGGTTGGGCCGAAGCTTCGGCGTCGATACCCGTGGCGATCACGGAAATCCGCATGCGCCCGTCCAGCGCTTCGTCGAAGGTGGACCCGAAGATGATATTGGCCTCGCCGTCCACTTCGCTGCGGATCCGGTTGGCCGCCTCGTCGACCTCGAACAAGGTCATGTCGAAGCCGCCGGTGATGTTGATCAGCACGCCGCGTGCTCCTTCCATGGACACGTCGTCCAGAAGCGGATTGGAGATGGCGGCTTCGGCCGCGGCAATGGAGCGGTTTTCGCCTTCCGCTTCGCCGGTTCCCATCATGGCCTTGCCCATCTCGCTCATGACCTGGCGCACATCGGCGAAGTCCAGGTTGATGAGGCCGGGCATGACCATCAGGTCGGTGACCCCGCGGACGCCGGAATAGAGCACATCGTCGGCCATTTCGAAGGCCTGGGCGAATGTGGTCTTGTCGTTGGCGATGCGGAACAGGTTCTGGTTGGGAATGATGATCAGGGTATCGACGTAGTGCTGCAGCTCGGTGATGCCCTCTTCGGCAATCCGCATGCGGTTCAGCCCTTCGAACTGGAACGGCTTGGTGACCACGCCGACCGTGAGGATCCCTTGCTCCCTTGCGGCCCGGGCGACCACGGGTGCGGCACCGGTCCCGGTGCCGCCGCCCATGCCGGCGGTGATGAACACCATGTTCGACTGGTGGACCTGCTCGATGATCTCCTCGATGGCCTCTTCCGCCGCCGCCCGGCCGACATCGGGCCGCGAGCCGGCGCCGAGCCCCTGGGTGATGTTGCGGCCGAGCTGAATCTGGCGTTCGGAGCTCGACTGGGCCAGGGCTTGGGCGTCGGTGTTGGTGACCACGAACTCGACGCCGCCGAGGTTGTTTTCGATCATGTTGTTGACGGCGTTGCCGCCCGCGCCGCCCACGCCGACAACGGTGATGCGTGGTTTCAGATCAGGTTCGGCGTGCGGCATCTTTAGGTTAAGGGTCATGACAGCCTCCTCAAGCGATGGTCAAATCGATCCGGTCACGGTTGAATGCACTGGCCCGGGAGACGGGCCGGACCGGGCCGCCCAGGGCGATGGGTTGTGTCCCCCGGCGGGGGACGGTGTTGAATTCAAAGGTTTTCACGAAGCCAAAGACCGAACCGGCCGAACAGGCCGTTCGGTTCCTGTGAGAGTGATCGGGAACGGGCGGCCATGGCCGCGGCGGGCGCCTCGTCGGGGCGCCGCTGGGCATAGGTCAGGAGACCGGCGCAGGCCGCGAAAGCCGGGCCGCCGGTGGAATCCGCGAGGCCGGCGATCTTGAGCGGGCGGCCGCGCCGCACCTGCTTGTCCAGCACGTCGGCGGCGAGTTCGGCCACGCCTTGCAATTGGCTGGCGCCGCCGGTCACCACCATGCGCCGGCCGGCGATCTTGTCGTAGCCGGTCGTCTCCAGCCGTCCCCTGATCAGCTCGAAAGTTTCTTCGAGCCGCGGGCGGATGATGCCGACCAACATGGAGCGCGGCACATGGTTGCCGTGAGAGCGGTCCTCTTCGCCCATCAGCGGAACGTCGATCATGTCGCGGTCGTCGCTGCCCGACACCATGGCGTTGCCGTAGAGCGTTTTCATGCGCTCCGCATGGGCCAGCGGCGTCGAAAGGCCGCGCGCGATGTCTGCGGTCACATGGGCGCCGCCGATGGGGACGCTGTCCGCATGGATGAGATGGCCGTCGTAGAATACCGCCACCGACGTGGTGCCCGCGCCCATATCGATCACCGTGGCGCCCAGGTTGACCTCGTCCTCGACCAGGGCGGCAAGGCCCGCGGCATAGGGGGCGATGACGATGTCGGCCACGTCCAGCCGGCAGCGGGCGAGGCAGGTCACCAGGGTGCGCACCGCGCCGGCGGTGGCGGTCACCATATGCATGTTGACCCCCAGCCGGTCGCCGTACATGCCGCGGGGATCGCGGATGCCTCTGGCACCGTCGATGGAATAGCCGACCGGTACGCAATGGATCAGCTCCCGGTCGGAAGAGGCGCAGGCGGCGTGGCCCTGGGCCAACACCTTGCGGACGTCGCCGTCGCCGACTTCATGTCCGGCGATGGAGACGTCGTAATGCAGCACGTCGGAGCACGGCGCGCCGCCCGACAGGTTGACCACGACCTCGTCGATGGTCTCGCCCGCCATCTGCTCGGCCGCGTGCACGGTGGCCAGGACGGCGTTTTCCGCCGCTTCGACATCGGTGATCATGCCGGACCGGACCCCGTCCGCGGCATGGTGGCCGATGCCGGTGACGCGAATGGCGCCGCCGTCCTCGATGCGGGCGATGAAGCAGGCGATCTTGGAGGTGCCGATATCCAGCGCCGCCACCGGCCCGTTCTTATGTCTGTTAAGACGCGGTTTCATTCCCCCGTTCTTCCCCTCACGTATCCTTGCTCGGCTTGGCCGCCGGTTTGCTGTCGCGTTTCTTCGATTTTCCGCCCTCGGCCTTGGCCCCTGACCGGGTGCGGACCACCAGCCGGTCCTCGTAACGGAGGTCGATGGCCAGCACGTCGCGGTCGAGCAGCTGTTCGCGCCGATCCAGGCGGTCCAACACCGTCAGAGCCCGCGCCGCGTTCTTTTCCGGCAGGCGCGCGACGATCCCGTTCTTGAAGCGCAGGTCCCAGCGCCGGTCCGAGACCCGCACCAGCGCCTTGAGGCGCCGGTTGAGCCTGGGATGGCCCTTGAGCTGGCGGATCATCCGCGCGGCCTTTTTCGGCGCGCCTTTTCCGACCACCAGCGGCAGCTTCCAGAAGCGTTCCAGCTTCCAGCGCGTGACCACAACGCCTTCGGCGTCGATCAGCGCCAATTGACCCTTGAATTGCCAGAGGGCGAGGGGCTCGCGTTCGGCGACATGGATCAGCACGGTGTCGGGCAGCCTGCGCTCGACCGTGGCAGACCGCACCCAGGCCAGCATCTCCAGCCGCGCCTTGGCGCGATGGGGATCGAAGGCCAAGATGGGCATGCCGCGTTTTGCCCCTGCGGCGCGTTCGAGCGCCCATCCGGAAGCCCGGGCGCGGCCGCTGATCAAAATGTTTTCCACCCGGAGACCGGCCTTGGCGCTCATTTCCAACGCCTGGTTCTTGCTGTAGTCGGCGAAACGACCGGCCTCGCCGGAGATCACCAGCCATGCGCCTAGGATCACCACGGCGGCGCCGGCGCCCAAGGGCGGGACCAGCCGAGCGGCCCGTTTCAGGGCGGGCGGCAGGGTCCGCTTGCGCGGATTGCGCGCCTTCTTGGTGCGGCGGTTGGTTCTCAGCGGGGGCATGAGGCGTCCTCCACCATCCAGGTGACAAGTTCCGGGAAGTCGATGCCGCCGTGGGCGGCAATTTCGGGGACCAGGGAAAGCGGCGTCATGCCGGGCTGGGTGTTGACCTCCAGCACGTAGAAGGATCCGGTGCCGCCGCCGGTGTCGTCGAATCGCAGATCGGTGCGGCTGACCCCGCGGCAGCCCAGTGTCATGTGCGCGGTCAGCCCGAATTCGAGGGCTTGCGCATAATCCTCTTCCGACAGCGGCGCGGGCATCAGGTGGCGCGCCTTGCCCTCGGTGTATTTGGCTTCATAGTCGTAGAACGCGCCTTCGGGGCGGATCTCGATAGCGCCGAGGGCCTTGTCGCCCAGCACCGCAACCTGGATCTCCCGGCCCGGGATATAGCGTTCCACCAGGACCGTGTCGCCGAAGGTCCAGTCATCGGCCTGGGGCGGGCCCTGGTCGCCTTCGGTGACGATCTGGACGCCGACCGAAGACCCTTCGTTGATCGGCTTGACCACATAGGGCGGGTCCATGACCCGGCCGGCGATCACCTCATCCCGGGCGGCGATGCGGCCCTCGGCGCAGCGCAGGCCGGCTTCGGCGAAAAGGCGCCGCGCGGTCGGCTTGTCCATGGCAAGGGCGGAGGCCAGCACGCCGGAATGGGTGTAGGGGATCTCGAGGAATTCCAGGAGGCCCTGGATGCAGCCGTCTTCGCCGTAGCGGCCGTGCAGGGCGTTGAAGGCGACGTCGGGCTTGGGATCGAGGGCGGCAACAACCGCGGCCATGTCACGGCCGACGTCGATCTCGGTGACCGTATGGCCAAGCTCACGCAGTGCGCCCGCCACGGCAGCGCCCGATACCAGGGAGACCTCGCGCTCGGCCGACGGTCCGCCCATCAGGACGGCTATGTTGAGGCCTTGGGTCTTGGCGGTCGCGTTCATTGCACGGCCCCCTGCATCGATGCGGGCCCGGAGCCCGCCGGCGCGCCCAGGCGCCGGATTTCCCATTCCAGGGTTATGCCGCTGGTTTTCTTGACCCGGCGCCGAACCTCCTCGCCCAACGCCTCGAGATCCGCGGCACTGGCGCTGCCGGTGTTGATCAGGAAATTGCAGTGCTGCTTTGAGACCTCGGCGCCGCCGAAGGTGAGGCCGCGGCAACCGGCTTCTTCGATCAGCTCCCAGGCCTTGGGCTCGCCGTCGGGTCCGCCGGGATTGCGGAAGGTGGAGCCCCCGGTGCGGCTGCGCACCGGCTGGGTGTCGGCGCGGTCGGCCTGGATCTTGGTGATGGCGCGGTTGATCTCGTCGGCTGATCCCGCTTCGCCGGCCAAAACGGCCTCGGTAAAGATCCAGTCGGATGCGACGGCGCAGGCGCGATAGGAAAAGCCGAGCTCGGCGGGGCCAAGGACGTGCTGTTTGCCGTCGGGGGCCAGCGCCGTGGCGGAAACCACCACGTCCTTCGTTTCCCGGCCGTAGGCGCCGGCATTCATGCGCAGCGCGCCGCCGACCGTGCCGGGGATCCCGGCGAAAAATTCCAGCCCGGCGATCGCTGCGCCTGCGGCCGCCTTGGCGAGCACCGAATCGAGCGCACCGGCGCCGGCCGTGATTTCCTTGCCCTTGGCCGTCACCTTGGCGAATTCGCCGCCCAGCCGCACCACGACGCCATGGATGCCGCCGTCGCGCACCAAAAGGTTCGATCCGACGCCGATCACGGTGACCGGCACGTCGGCGGGGCAGGCGCGCAGGAAGGCGGCGAGGTCCTCGGCATCGGCGGGGCGGAACAGGACCTCCGCCGGGCCGCCCACGCGGAACCACGTGGTCTGGGCAAGATCGGCCATCTCCCGGTAGCGCCCGCGCACCTGGGGCAACCGGTGGAGCAACCGGCC
>JAHEKA010000115.1 GCA_024638585.1 Rhodospirillales bacterium | reverse complement strand
GAGTTCGTTTCGAGATGTGGTCAGGGAGGCAGGGGTCTCTCGAAGGAACTCCCCGTCGGTCCTAGGAAGGCTGGGTCCCGGACCGAGGCGGTCGGTTGGGAGACAACCTTACCGCCCTTTCTGATCTTCGAGGCACTTCTTACGCTGTGCCGGATCCTTGATCGCGGCGCATTTCTGGGGGACTTGCGCCTGGGCGATGTCCATTCCGGTCTGCACCGGGTTGCTGGCCGCGTGGGCGGCGCCCAGCAGGGCCACGCTGGTGATACCGGATGCGATCGCCATCAGAACGAATTTCGGCATAAGAGTTCTCCTTTACCTACTTAAGGCCGTTGGGGGTGGGGGTGCCGCAGTGGAACGTGGGGAGGGGTCCTATGCGTTCCGTGTTGTTCGCGGTCTTGTCCTAATAGACCCGGATGCGGCCGGTTTATTCCCGGAATGGATAAAGTTTTCGCATTATTGACAACATCGCTGGGCGCGGCCTAGACAGGATCAAAGCCCTATCCAAAAGAATGCCGCATCGATCGGCGGCACCTGGTCAATAGGCCCAGCTTGGGAGGTGTCCATGGCGGAGCGTTACGAAGACTTTGTATCGGTGGGGCCCGGCTCGCTGGCCGGGCGGTATCTCAGGATGTTCTGGCAGCCGGTGTGCCTGTCTGAGAATCTGCGCCCGGGACGGCCGATGCCGATCCGGGTATTCGCGGAGAACTTCACCCTCTATCGGGGCGAGGGCGGCGCCCCCCATCTGGTCGGCCCTCGCTGTCCCCATCGCGGCGTGGTGTTGTCCGCGGGCCGGGTCGTCGGGGAGGACATCGAATGCTTCTATCACGGCTGGACCTTCGATCCCTGCGGCCAGTGCGTGCGCCAGCCCGCCGAGAATCCGGGCTTCGCCGAAAAGGTGACGATCCCCGCCTACCCTACCCGGGAGTATCAGGGCTTGGTGTTCGCCTACCTGGGAGAGGGCGAGGCGCCCGAGTTTCCGACGCTGAGCGTGTTCGAGGATGAGGGGTTCGTCGAGAACCGCGAGAGCTTCCGGCCCTGGCCTTTCTTCACGCAGTTGGAAAACAGCGTCGACGAAACCCACTTCAACTTCACCCACCGGCGCACCAAGTTCGACGATATCGGCATGAACGATGAGGTGCCGGAGATCCATTGCGAAGAAACGCCCTATGGCATGTTGCGCATGGCCCGGCGCGGCAACGCGGTGCGCAAGGGGCATCTGTTGATGCCGAACTGGAGCCTGTCTTCCAATTACGAGCACGACAAGGGCTGGGCCAATCACGTGGTCTGGCGCGTGCCCGTGGACGATGCCACCCATACCAGCTTCATGGCCGATTTCGTCTATAAGACCGGGGCCGAGGCGGAGGAATACAAGCGCGCCATCGCCGCCAAGCGCGAACGGCGCAGAAGCCTGGAACCGGCGGTCGAAACCATCCAGCGGATCCTCTCAGGCGATATCCATGCCGATGACCTGCCCGCCGATCATCCCGACATCGTCACCATCCAGGATGGGGTCTCTTGCATGGGTCAGGGCCTGGAGCGCGCCCGCGGCGAAGACCTGATGGCGGCCTCCGACCGCCAGGTGGCGATGCTCCGCCGCCTGTGGAACCGGGAGCTTGGCGCCTTGCGCGAGGGCCGGGCGCTGACCCAATGGCGCATTCCCCAGGACCTCGCCACCACCAAGGGCGTGGAGGGGGAAGAGGCTTAGGCCGCTTCTCCCCGCCAGCGATCCTTGGTAGGCTAACGGTCAAGAGATTGCCGAAGATGCAACCCGACGGGAGGTCACGATGATCACCATCAAACCGCTTGCCAAGGCCTTCGCCGCCGAGGTGACGGGTGTCGATCTCGCCCATGACGTGGATGACGATGTCTTTGCGGAGATCGCCGCCGCTTGGGCGACGCATCCGGTCATGGTCTTTCCCGGTCAGGATATCGATATCGACGCCCAGCAGGCCTTTTCGGCCCGTTTTGGCCGGCTCAAGACCCGAGCGCGGAAGGCAACGGATCAAGGCGGGGCGGCCTGCATCGACAACCGCTATGTGATGCTGGTCTCCAACATCAAGGAAAACGGCGAATATATTGGCGCCAGCCCCAAGGGGGCGCTCCCCTTCCACTCCGATTCGGCGTTCGATGAGGTGCCGGCCAAGGCCAGCCTGCTCTACGGTGTCGAGCTGCCCAAGGTGGGCGGCGACACGCTGTTCGTCAGCATGGTCGAGGTCTACGCAGCGCTCAGCGATTCCATAAAACAGCGGATCGCCGACAAATGGGCGGTCAATTACCACCTGCCGTCGCTGCCGCTCGATCCCAATCAGAGCGAGGCGGAGCGGATGTTGACCGCGCGCCGTGCCGCCCATCCCATGGTGATCGCCCATCCCGATACCGGCCGGCCGGTGCTGTTCGTCAACCGCCACATGACGCGCCAGATCGTCGGCATCGCCCAAGATGAGGCGGACGCGCTCCTGGAAGAGATCTATTCGATCATCGAGGACCCGGAAAACATCTACGCCCATAAATGGCGCAAAGGCGATCTGGTGGTCTGGGACAACCGCTGTGTCCAGCACGGGCGCAGCGATTTCGACCCCGCCGAGCGCCGTCTCTTGCGCCGCTTCGCCATCGCCTGCGATGCCCGGCCCAAGGCCTATAGCGCGCAGTGCGGCGATCCGCCCGAGATCACGGCGCCTGCCGCGGCGTAGCCGCCGTGCCACACAAGACGAAGAACAAAACGCCGCAACGGCGCTAGCTTAGGGACCCAAGGATGAGTGCGATAGACGCGGATGCCCATGTGGTCGAATGCGAAGGGACCTTCGATTTCCTCGATCCCGAGTATCACGACTACAAGCCCCGGGTGATGGTGCAGCAGACCGACGATGTCGTGGTCATGGATAACGAGGGCAAGCAGCCCCAGCGGGAATTCTGGGTGATCGACGGCCGGTTCCATCCCAAGGAAGGCAATATCGGGCACAATACCTCAAAGGAATCGCGGGAGATGGCCAACGTCGCCGCCCGCCTTGAGCACATGGACGAGCTCGAAATCGACGTCCAGGTGCTCTATCCCACCGTGTTCCTGCGCGCCTGGACGGACGATCCCACGGTCGAATACGCCATTTGCAAGGCGTATAACCGGTGGCTCGCCTCGATCTGGGAGGCGGCGCCCGACCGGCTCAGATGGGCGGTGATGCCGCCGCTTCATTCCATGAAGAAGACTGAGGAAGAGCTGCGCTTTGCCAAGGACCACGGGGCCGTCGGCGTTTTCCTGCGCGGCATCGAATGCGAGATGCAGCTCGATAACCCCTATTTCTATCCGCTGTACGAGCTGGGCGAGGAACTCGACCTTGCCATGTGTTTCCATGCGGGCAACGGTAGCCTGACCCATCACGAGATCTACAAGGGGGGCGGCCTGGCGCGCGGCAAGCTGCCGGTTGTGGCGGCGTTTTCCCAGCTTCTCTTCTCCGGCGTGCCGGCCAAGTTCCCCAAGCTGCGCTGGGGTTTCATCGAGGTCAGCGCCCAATGGCTGCCTTACGTGATCAACGACATGGCGCTGCGTTACCGGCGCCGGGGCGAGCGCGTGCCGGAAACGCTTCTGGCGGACAATAATTTTTACATCGCTTGCCAGGTGACCGATGAACTTCCACGCATCCTGCCCCTTGCGGGACCGGGCCAGCTCGTCGTCGGCACCGATTACGGGCATCATGACACGGCGACGGAGATCGAGGCGCTGCGCCTGATGCGCGACAACGGCAGGCTGCCGGCCGATGCCGCAGCCCGGATCCTCGACGCCAACGCCCGCGCCCTTTACGGCCTCTGAGGCGCGGGCCGGCACACAACAAGGGAGTTCGCAAAGATGGCCGCCATCGATTCCGATGCGCATGTGGTGGAGAGCGAAGAAACCTTCTCTTTCATCGATCCGGATCTGGCCCGGTATCGGCCCTGGGTCATCACGCCCAAGGCGGTTGGCAGCCTGCCGCTCGATAACGAGGGCAAGTCGGCGCAACGCGAGTATTGGGTGATCGACGGGCGGGTTCATCCCAAGGAACAGAATATCGGCCACAACACGTCCAAGGAATCGCGGGAAATGGCCAGCATCGCCGCGCGACTCCAGCACATGGACGAGCTCGAGATCGACATTCAGGTCCTCTACCCGACCGTCTTCCTGCGGCCCATGACCGACGATCCCACCGTCGAATACGCCATCTGCAAGGCCTATAACCGCTGGCTCGCCTCGATCTGGGAGGCGGCACCCGACCGCTTCCGCTGGGTCGCAATGCCGCCGCTGAGGTCGATGGACAAGGTCGAGGAGGAAATGCGCTTCGCCCGTGACCACGGCGGTGTCGGCGTCTTCCTGCGCGGCATCGAATTCGAAAAGCAGCTCGACAATTCGTACTTCTTCCCGATGTACGCCCTTGGGGAAGAGCTCTCCATGCCCATGTGTTTCCATTCCGGCGTGGGCTCGTTCTCCCATCTCGGCATCTATCCCCAGGGCGGATTGGGGCGCGGCAAGCTCACCATCGTGTCCGCCTTTCACCAGCTGCTGATGGCCAAGGTGCCGGCCCGGTTCCCCAAACTGCGCTGGGCGTTTATCGAGGTCAGCTCCCAGTGGATCCCCTATGCGCTCAATGATCTAGAGCTCCGGTTCAAGCGCCGGGGCGAGCGCATGTCCAACACCATCCTGGCAGACAACAATTTCTACGTGACCTGCTATGTGACCGACGATCTCGACTACGTCCTGCCGGCCGCGGGAGAAGGCCAGCTGGTGGTCGGCACCGATTACGGCCACCACGACACGGCGACGGAGATCGAGGCGCTGCGCCTGATGCGCGACAACGGCAAGGTGCCCAGCCACGTCGCGGACAAGATCCTCGACGATAACGCCCGGGCCCTTTACGACCTGTAGATCGCAGGGGCTGGGATGGGAAAACTCCCAACGCCTCGCGTCTGCGCTGGGGCGCAGCGGAATCGGTTCCTGCGGACCGCGGCCTGGGTGCGCGGAGGCGCAACGGGGAAGATTAGCGCGTGTCATTAAGCGAAGCCGATGTGATCGTGGTGGGGGGTGGTGTCGCCGGGCTTTCGGCCGCCCTCGCGGCCCATGAGGCCGGCGCCAGGGTCCGGGTCTTGGAGGCGGCGCCCGAGGGCGAACGCGGCGGCAACACGGCCTATGCGGCGGGCGCGTTCCGCTTCGGTTACCGGGGGCTCGACGATGTGCTCAAGGTGATCCCCGACCTCAGCGCGGATGAGATCGCCAATACCGAGTTCGGCGAATATGTCGATCGTTTCCATGACGACATGGACCGGGTGACAAGGGGGCGGTGCGATCCCGCGCTGACCGGCGTTCTGGTGGATGCCAGCCTGGACACCGCGGCCTGGTTGCGCGGTCATGGCGTGCGCTTCATCCCCAACTACGCGAGCCAAGGCTATCGCGATGGAGCCAAGATGCGGTTCCGGGGCGGGTCTACCGTGGTGGTGTCGGGCGGTGGCCTGGGGCTGGTGGACGCGCTCTACCGGGCGCTGGGCCGGGCCGGAATCCCGGTGGCCTATGAGACCCGGGCCCGTGCCCTGCTGCGTCAAGGCAATGTCGTCGAAGGCGTCCGTGTGCGTGGTCCCGCGGGCGAGGAAACGATCCCCGCCCGGGCGGTGGTCATCGCTTCGGGCGGGTTCGAATCCAACGCCGCCTGGCGGGCGCGGCACCTCGGCCCCGGCTGGGACCTCGCCAAGGTGCGCGGCACGCGCCACAACATGGGCGACGGGCACCGCATGGCGTTCGACGTCGGGGCCAGTGCTGCGGGCCATTGGTCGGGCTGCCATTCGGTGGCCTGGGACCTGAGTGCACCGGAATTCGGTGACATCACCGTGGGCGTCGACTTCAAGAAGGATTCCTATCCCTACGGCATCGTCGTCAATGCCGATGGTGCGCGCTTCCTGGACGAGGGCGCCGACATCCGCACCTTCACCTACGCCAAATATGGCGCCGAGATCCTGCGCCAGCCGGGACAGTTCGCCTGGCAGGTGTTCGACGGCAAGGTGTTGGACCTGTTGCGTGACGAATACCGCATCCGCCGGGTCACCAAGGTGCGGGCGGAGACATTGGAGGGGCTTGCCGATGAGCTCTACGGCGTCGACCGGGATGGTTTCCTCAAGACCGTGGCGGACTTCAACCGCGCGGTTCGCTCCGGCATCCCGTTCGAGCCGAACGTCAAGGACGGCCGCGCCACCGAAGGCCTGGCCCCGGCCAAATCCAACTGGGCGAATGCGATCGATGAACCTCCGTTCGAGGCCTATGCCGTGACCTGTGGCGTGACCTTCACCTTCGGCGGCCTGCGCATCTCGCCCGGGGCCGAGGTCCTGGACACCACGGGGCGGCCGATCCCCGGGCTGTTTGCCTGCGGCAGTACAATGGGTGGGCTGTTCTACTTCAATTATCCCGGCGGGTGCGGTCTGGTGTCGGGCGCCGTTTTCGGGCGCATCGCCGGTACCGGAGCGGCGGGGCAACCGGGCTGATCCTTTCGGGGTACCCGCAGGAAAAAGGTTCCCCGCGTTAGATCGGCGCCTCAGTTGAGGTACCGTCTTCCGATCCATCCGATGACGTACAGCACAAGCAGCGTGAACGCGGTCACCAGCGCGGCGATGACGTAATAGCCCGCGCCACAGGCGAGGCCGATCCCGCCAGAGACCCAGATCCCGGCACCGGTGGTCAGGCCCTTGACGTCCCCGCCGCCTTGAATGATGGCGCCGGCACCGAGAAACCCGATCCCGGTGACGATTCCCTGGATCACCCGGGTGGGGTCCGGTGAGATCGCTTCCGCATCCTTGAGGGGACCCAGGGCGAACTCGACAAAGATCAGGAAAAAGGCGGCGGCGCCGATCCCCACCAGCATGTGGGTCCTGAGACCGGCCGGCTTGTCCTTGGTTTCGCGTTCCAGGCCGATCGCCGCGGCGAGGACGCTTGCGGCCAGAAGGCGCAGCACGATCGTGTCGACGGACAGTTGCATATCGAGCGCCACGCGCAGTTCTTCGAACATAGGGGATGTCTCCGGCTTTCCTTTTGAGG
>JAHEKA010000114.1 GCA_024638585.1 Rhodospirillales bacterium | reverse complement strand
ACGAGGCGGAGAAAGCCTTGGGCGAACTGGCCGAGGTCCGCAGCGATGCCGAGCAGGCACAGCACGAGCTTGAGATGGTGCGCGAGGAAGAAGCGCGGCGCCGGGCGGAGGCCGAACAGGTCCGCCAGGACCTCGGCTCCATCCAGGATGAGGTCGCCACCAAGGAAGCCGAAACCGAGGGCGTGCGCAAGATCCTCGCCGAAGCCGAAAAGGCGCTTGCCGAGACCCAGGAAGATCTCTCCGGCGCTCAGAACATCGCACGCCAGGCACTCGAGGATCTCGCAGCAAGTCAAAAACAGGCGGCGCGCAGCCAGTCAGAACTGGCCGCAGCCCAGAAGGACGCCAAACAGGCGCGCGATGAAATCGAGCGCATCCGCGCCGAACAGGACCGAGCCCGCGCAGCGGCCGACAAGACCAAGGCCACCCTCGGTTCGACCCAGGAACAAGTCGCCGCCGCCGAGGCGGAAACCGCCCAGGCCCGCGAAGACGCCGAACGCATCCGCAAGGAACTCGCCGAGGCCAAGGACACCCTCGGCGCACACGAACAGCAACTGGCGGATGCCAAGGACCTGGCCACCCAGGCCCAGACAAATCTGGCCGCCGCCCAGAAGGAAGCGGCCGAGGCCCGGAAAGAAGCCGAGCGCATCCGCGAAGACCACGAACAGAACCGCGCCGCGGCAAGCGAGGCCGAAAAGGCCCTGGCGACCACCCGGGAAGAAGTCGACGCCGCCCAGGCGGAGGCGGAACGGCTGCGCGCCGAGTTGGAGCAGATCCAGGAAGACACCGGCAAGAATCAGGATCAAGTCCACAAGGAGCTGTCCGAGGCCCGCGAGGAAGCCGGCAAGATCCAGGCCGAGCTGGATCGCGCCAGGACCGAGCTTTCCGGGGCTCAGGACTCGGCAGCCAAGGCCCAGGCCGACCTGACCACGGCGCAGCAGGAAGCCGCCCAGGCCAAGGAAGAAGCCGAGCGCCTACGCAAGGCGCAGGAAGCTGCCACGAAATCCGGCGGAAAATCCGATGGCAAGGCGAAAGAGGAAATCAGCGCCGCCAAGGCCGAATCCGAACGCGCCCGGAAGGACGCGGACGACATCCGCAAGGAGTTCGAAGAACTCAAGCAACAGCTCAGCGCCGCCCAGGCCGAGTCCAAGGAAGCCGCCGAGGAACTCAAGAAGATCAAGGCAGACCGCAAGAAGAGCGGCGACCGGCGCTCCAGCGCGGCCGCCAGCGGCCCGTCGGGCGATGGGTCCGAAAGCGATCAGGTCCGCCGCGACATGCAACGGGTCCGCAACGAGTTGCAGACCGCCCGGGAAGACCTCAAGAGCGCCTTGTCGGAGGTCGGGCTCGCCCAGAAGGAGCTGATGCGGGCCCAGCAGGACCAGTTGAACGCTCAGAAGGAAGCCCAGCATGTCCGCGAGGAACTGCTAAGGGTCCAGGAAGAGCGCATGCGCGCCCAGCGCGACATGAATCGGACCATCAAGGGCGACGGCGGCGGCAGCGACAGCGATGTCAGCCGGGCGCGGGAAGAGTTGCAGCGCATCCTCCACGACCAGATGCAGGCGATGAAAGAGGCCCACGAGGCGCGCGAAGAGCTGCTCAAGGTGAAGGAGGAACAGTTCCGCGCACGCCAGGAAGCGCAGCAGGTCATCTCCCGATCGCTTCAGGCGGTCCACGACGCACGGGAAGAGGGCGCGACCAGGCCGTCGGTCAGAAAGCGCCCCACCGCGGAACGGGAACAACCCCAGCGCTTCATCCTTGCCGAACAGGCGGTGGAGCGGGCGGAGAAGGAACTGGTCCGGATCCGCGAGGAAATGGCACAAAAGAAGGGTGTGTTCGGCGCCTTCAAGAAAGGCAAGGTCACGGAAAAGGACCTGAAGGAAGCCGAAGCAAACCTGGAAAAGGCACAAACGGCCCTGAACGCCCTGCAGGAGGAGGAAGCCAAACGCGCCGCGGAAGAATCGGAAGCCAACAAGGAATTCGAGGAAATGGCCCGCCGTGCCCGGGAACGGGTTGCCGCCCGCCGCCGGAATCAGCCCGGCAGCCGCGCGGCCAGGGACATGAACGGGGCCAAGCCCGACAACCTGCCCGACACCAAGATCCTCCTGGTCGAGGAAGATCCCGAGATCCGCGAGGCCACCGCGGCCATCCTGGAGGATGCCGGTTACGAGGTGATCGCTGTCGAGAACGAAGCCGAGGCACTGATTACCATCGACGCCGAGGGCCTGGGCTCGATCGGCCTATTGATGGCGGATATCGTCGCCAAGGGCACGGACAACGGCGTCGAGCTGGACACCGCGGCAAACCTGCAGGCCCAGAACCCCGAGCTCAAGACGCTGTTCATTTCGGTTCACAGCGACGTCGCGGAACTGGTCTCCGACAGCGGGGTCAAGGACGCGGCCTTCCTCCAGCGCCCCTTCCTCGGCGCGGACCTGGTGAAATCCACCAACCAGATGCTCACCAAGAGGTCGGCCTAAGCTCTAAGCTTCCGTTTCCCCGCGCGTGCCTTTCCGGCACAATCGGCCCTCGAACCACGCGCGCAACGGGACATGGGCCATGGCGCAGAACGAGAGCACGGAGGACTCCTGGACGTATCCATCCGGTGGCGGGGTGCGCGAACGCTCGCCGGTGTTTCACCGCAACGGTCCGGTCATCACCGCGCATCTTTCGGGCCTTTTGGCGGCATCCAAAGGCGATGTCCTTGAAGTCGGCAGCGGCACGGGCCAACACGTCGCCGCATTCGCCGCCGCCCTGCCCAACCTGACCTGGTGGCCCACCGATGTCGATCCCAGGCGGCTTTCCAGTATCGACGCCTGGGGCCGTCATGCCGGCCTTGCCAATCTGCGGCCGGCCGCGGTGATGGACGCCGCCCGCATGCCTTGGCAACCGGACCCGCCCGGGGTCCCGCTGGACCAGGGTCTAGCGGCCGTCATCGCCGTCAATGTCGTGCATATCAGTCCCTGGGCGGTCACCGAGGGCATCATCGCCGGAGCCGGGGCGCATCTGGAGGCCGGCGGATATTTGGTTTTCTATGGCCCCTTCCTGCGGGCAGACGAACCTACCGTGCCCAGCAATGCAGCCTTCGACGCCCAGCTTCGGGCCCAGGATCCGGCCTGGGGACTGCGCGAAACCTCGGCACTGGAAACCGCGGCCACGGCACAGGGGCTGTTCCTGGCGCGCACGGTCGAGGTCCCCGCCAACAATCTGATCCTTGAATTCCGCAGACCGGAAGGGGCGGCTTAGCCCTGGTGCGCGGCCCGAAACTCCTTTGCGAAACGGCGGCGACTTGAGATGATAGAGCGGATAAGAAAAACGCCACGGGAGAGGACATATGGGCACCAAGATCAACCATGTCGCCATCGTCAGCGACGCCTACGCCATGGCACAGCAATTCTACATGGCGATGTTCGGCTTCAAGGCCCCATCGGTGCAGAAGAACTTCACGGCCGCGACCATAGGCGACGGCTATGTCGGCATTAACATCAATCCCAGGCGCCCCGCGCGGCCCGGTGGGCTCGATCACTTCGGCGTCGAGGTCGACGATCGCGACGAATTCCTCGAGACGCTGGGCAGCAAGTACCCCGATTGCAAGCCCCTGCAGCGGCCCTCCAATCGGCCTTTCGCCGGGATGACGACCCATGACCCCGACGGCAACATTTTCGATTTCTCCCAGCGCCAGGATGAGAACCGGGGTGAGATCTACACCGAAAGCGAAGACGGCTGGAGCCAGGACCGCTTCGTCACCCACTATGCCTTGCGCACCATGAACCCGGAGAAACTGGCCGAATTCTATTGCGACGTCCTCGGCCTGCCGCTCGCCAACAAGGCGGAAGGCGATCCCAACTATTACATCACCGACGGGCGCATGACCCTGGTGCTGATGCAGTGGTCGATCGAAGATTACGCGGCCCAGGGGATCGTTCGCCCCGGCCCCAATCATATCGGCATCCAGGTGGAAGACATCGATGCGTTCAAATCCGAAGTCGCCGATAAGGCTAGCGCAAATCCCTCCCTCGCGCCCGATATCGTCGCCATGGGTCCGGAGGGTGAAGCGCTCCGCGATCTCCTGGCGCGTGCCACCCCCTACTCCCAGTTCCAGATGTCGGACAACAACAAGGTCGTGATCTGCGTCCACGAAGGCACGCAACCATCCTAGACTGCATTTCGATGCACTAGCTTGGTGAGCAGTTCTGGCTAGAAATCGGCATTAATCTTATGTGTGCTTTTGACCCAAAGCGGACATTCAATTCCTACCTTTTTGGCCTTATTGGCGATGGATGTGGCCTAGGTACCTGAACGAGGTCCAAGCCCAAGATAAGAAATTGTCGCCAGGTTTTAATTGACTGATTCTCAAATGCCCCGCTGTGAATCTGGAACGGGTTAGCGATTAGGAGCGTCCTTAGGCATTGAAGTTCTGCTGCCCTGTGCCGATTGTCCAATAATCGATCCGTTCCGCGAGGGCGTCCTTGATGACAGGCTTGGATAGATAGTCATCCATACCCGCGGCGATGAATTTCTCCTTGTCTCCGACTAGAGCGTGGGCAGTGATCCCAATGATCGGTAGGTGCCTATTCGTACCCTGCTCCAAGTTGCGAATCTCGCGTGTGGCTTCGATCCCACTCATCACAGGCATGGCGACGTCCATGAGAACTACATCAGGCTGGAAATCCTTAAGAATATCCAGGGCCTCCCGCCCGTTTTGAGCAAGCCGATACCTATGGCCCAGGTCTTCCAACATGCATTTCATGACAATCAGATTTGCAGCGTTGTCTTCGACCACTAGAACGGCAATCCCGGATGGAGCTACTGACCTGGTAGTAGCTTCGCCCATTCCCTGCTCGAACTCGCTTAGTTTCGGCATCGAATTTCTGGTTTGACCAGAAGTCATGAGCAGATTTACGGAAGTGTCGAACAGCATCGACGAGTTGGCCGGTTTGACTAGGTATCCCTGAACACCCAGGTCCCTGAAATGCTGAGCGTCTCCCGACCGGTCTAAAGAGGTCAAGAGGATGATAGGAATATGCTTGCAGGTTTCCAGAGCCTTGATTTCACATGCCGTGTCTTCGCCGTTCATGCCCGGCATGTGGTAATCCAACACGACCAAATCGAAGGGATCATTCTCGGCAGCCGCCTGGCCCAATGCCAGCAATGCATCCTTGCCTGAAGGAACGGCTGATACCCGGAATCGCCAACTACCAAAATGCTCCATGAGGATCGTTCGGTTGATGTCGTTGTCGTCTACAACTAGGACACGAGAATCCGATATATCGACCGGTGCGTGTTTTTCCACTTCGGCCCGTTGATGAATCGGCAACGTCAGGGAAATCCAAAAGGTCGACCCCTCCCCCTGAACGCTTTCCACGCCAATAGTTCCACCCATAAGTTCGACCAAAGTCTTTGAAATCGTGAGACCAAGGCCAGTGCCTTCAAACTTGCGGGTCGCGCTGCCGTCCGCTTGGGTAAATTTTTCGAACACAGAATCAACCATGTCGGCTGCGATACCAATGCCAGTGTCCTGGACCCGGACCAGCAAGTCAGCGACGCCTCCCTTGGTCTTCGCCGTGACATCGATTAGCACATGGCCATGATCCGTAAACTTGACGGCATTGCTTATGAGATTAAGGAGAACTTGACGGATTCGGCCGCGATCACCGATCAGTTTGGTTGGCATGGAAGGCTGGAAGCGCAGGGCGAGCTCGATGTTCTTTTCCGCTACCTTCGGTGAAATCAGAGCGCCAATATCTTCAACGGCCTCCTTGAAATCGAAGGGCTGGCAATCCAGTTGAAGCTGTCCGGCATCGATCTTAGAAAAGTCAAGAATGTCGTTGATCAGCATCAACAGGTTGTTACCAGAATCCCGAATTACCTCAAGATAGGACCGTTGACGGTCGTCAAGCTCCGTTCCGGAAAGAACTTCCGTCATTCCAATAACGGCGTTCATGGGGGTTCGGATTTCATGGCTCATGTTCGCTAAAAATTCTGACTTGCTGCGGTCCGCCGATTCAGCCCGTTCCTTGGCTTGCTGCAATTCATCTTCCGCTTTCTTGCGCTCGGTAATATCGGTGTAGGTTGTGACGACCCCGCCGCCAGGCATCGGTTTTCGGTGCGCAATGTATACAGTGCCGTTGGGAAGTGTTCGTTCGACGATGCGTTCCGGTTGGGCGTGATACCAATCCAGTCCCTCATCAGAGAGAGCCTTGTCGTCACCTTCAGAAGTTGGAGCCTGTTCGCTTTGAAACCGGGCTATATCGCCGCCCTCGGCAAATTGACCATGCTCGGCGCGGTATCGAGCAACTTCTTTCCAGTGCATTCCTATCCGTAGAAAGCCCGGAGGAAGTCCAAACAGGGTGACGTAGTGATTATTGAAATGAACAAGCCTAAAATTGGCATCAAAGACTGCCATGCCTTGGGACATGGTCTCCAGAGTCGCCTCAAGGAGCGAAGATTTCTCAGCCAGCGCCGCTTGATGGGATCTCGACTCTTTCTCAACACGGGTCTTTTCAGAGCTTGCGTTTTGCAGACGACTGCTGGTTATGGCAATGCCTATCAGTAATAGTGCCGCTGAAACCAGTAGTATGTACCAACTGTACCCACCATGGATTCTTCTCATTTCCGCCATGGCAGCGGGCATGCCAATCCAATGGGGCAATACGCTCATCGTCACGAAGTCATAGATATAGAGACCCGCTGTGAGCCAAAAGCTTCCTAAGATCAGTGCTACGCCCGTTTGGGCCCGAGCCTCCGAAATAAAGGGCCATCGCCGTACGGCGATCAAAGATGCGATGATCGCAAATGAAGCCATGCTGACATCCACGAACAACATCGTGTGCCAGCTTGGCATCGCCGGATCGTGTATCATCGAATCCATCCTTGTCCCACCAGGTGGGTATGGAAATGCCCCAGGGATTGGCAATCCGCCCGGGCCTTATCGTTACAACCTTTAAGTTCCCTCCTTTAAGAAACAATTAACCGTTCAGCCTAATTAGGCAGCGAAAGCTTGGACCAAGCATTTTGGATTGTTCGAATCTCGCTTTCGGCGCCCCGTATGGGCCTGCCGGTCCACAATCTCTAGCCCAACAAACGCAGGGTTTCCCGAGTGCCTGTAGGCTTTGTGTTATTTG
>JAHEKA010000113.1 GCA_024638585.1 Rhodospirillales bacterium | reverse complement strand
GGGTCGGCGCGGAGACCCTCCATCAGCCGCTCCAGCACCGCCGCCCGGTCCGCCTCATCCTCCATATGGATGAAATCGATGACGCTGATTCCGCCAAGCCCGCGCACACGCAACTGGCGCGGAATCTCTTGCGCGGCCTCCAGATTCGTCGCGCGCACGGTATCGGCATGACTGATCCGGCCTACATTGCGCCCGGTATTCACATCGATCGCGGTCAGGGCCTGGGTCTGCTCGATAATCAGGCTGCCGCCGCATGGCAGGGTCACCTGGAGATCAAGCGCTTCGGCGATGTCGTCCTCCACGCCCAAGGCCTCGAACATGGGATCGGGTTCATCCCACAGTTCGATGCGCATGCCGAGGTCCGGGATGTGGGCGTCACAGAATGCCTGCGCCTCCCCTTCCGCCCGGCGGCTGTCGACCACGATCCGGCGCATGGCGTCATGGGCGTGATCGCGCAGCACCTCGGCGAGGCCCCGCGCCGCGCCGTGCAGCACCTGGGGCGGGGCCGCGTCGGCCCGAAGCGTATCGATGGTCCGCCATTGGTCGCGCAAGGCCTCGGCATCGGCGGCCAGGGCCTCGGCCCCGGCATCCCGGGCCGCGGTGCGCAGGATATAGCCTTCCCCCGGCTGCGCGAGGTCGGCCATCAGATCGGCCAGGGCCTCACGCTCGCCCTCATCCTCGATACGCCTGGAAATGGCGATGCGCGGCTGAATCGGCGTGAAGACAAGGTAACGCCCGGCCAGGCTGACATTGCGCGTCAATCCCGCACCCTTGCCGTCCTGGGCGGTCTTGGTCACCTGGACCAGGACGTCGGACCCTTCGGTGACCTGCGGGAGGGTCGGCACCGCTTCTTCGTCGCCGGGGTCCGAGCGGGGCGCGACCAGGGACAAGAACCCGGCGCGCTCGGCCCCGATATCGACGAAGGCCGCCTCCATCCCCGGAAGCACCGCGTTGACCCGGCCCAGGATGATGCTGCCCAGCGCATCCGGCGTGCCGTCGCCGGCGAAGAACAGTTCGACCAGCCGCCCCTCGCTCCGCAAGGCGATCCGCCGCCGTCCGCCCGCCGCGGTGGCCAGAAGCTCATCGATCATGGGGCAGCCTTCCCGCAGTCCCTTGGGCAGCCGACGCTTTCCAGCAACCTCTCGGTTTCATAAAGCGGCAGGCCCACCACATTGGAATACGAACCGCCGATGAAGCGGACGAAAACCGCCGCCCGGCCCTGGATGGCATAGCCTCCGGCCTTGCCCTCCCATTCGCCCGAAGCGATATAGGCATCGATTTCCTCCTCGGTCAGGCGCTTGAAGGCGACCGTAGTGACGCAGGCGCGGGTCCGCTGGCGCCGCTCAGGATCCACCACGGCAACCCCGCCCACCACCCGGTGACGGCGCCCAGACATGAGCCTGAGACACGCCCTGGCGGTGTCCGGGTCTTCGGCCTTTGGAAGGATGCGCCGGCCACAGGCGACCACGGTGTCGGCGCCAAGGACAAATGCGCCCTGGGTCGCGGGGTCTTGGGCGGCGCCGATCGCTTTTTCTGTCGCGAGGCGCAAGGCATGCTCTTGCGGCAATTCGCCGGGCACGGGGGTCTCGTCGATATCGGGATTGATGATAAGGTCCGGCACGCGGCCGACCTGGGCCAGGAGATCACGCCGGCGCGGCGATGCCGAAGCGAGGATGAATCGGGGTGCCCCTGGCATGCGCCACCGTCAAGAACCTACTTGTGACGGAAGGTAATCCGACCCTTCGTGAGGTCGTATGGGGTCATTTCCACGTTCACCTGATCGCCGACCAGCACCCGGATGCGGTGTTTGCGCATCTTGCCCGAGGTATAGGCGAGAATTTCGTGTTCGTTCTCAAGCTTGACCCGGAACATCGCATTAGGGAGGAGTTCCGTCACCTCGCCTGCGAACTCGATTGCTTCATCCTTCTTGGCCATCTTTTCTCCATTGTTTGCCTAAGATTGCAGGGACAATGGGGGCCCGAGGCCCAAGCGTCAACCCCTAGGGCGGGAAAAAGGCCTAGGACGAGGGCGGAAGATTGAGGCGCAGCGCGATGGACAGCGCGTGGGCATCGAGACCCTCGGCCTGGGCCAGGGTCACCGCCGCGGGCCCGATGGCGCCCAACGCCTCGGCGTCGCAGCCGATGATCGAGGTCCGCTTGACGAAATCCAGGACCGACAGGGCGGAAGAGAACCGCGCCGTCCGGCTGGTGGGCAGCACATGGTTGGCGCCGGCAACGTAATCGCCCACCGCCTCCGGCGTGAAGCGGCCGAGGAAAATGGCCCCGGCATTGTTGACCGCCTGGGCCAGGGGTTCCGGTTCCGCGACCGCGAGCTCCAGATGCTCCGGCGCGATCCGATCGACCAGGGCCGGTGCCGCCGTTAGATCGTCGACCACGATCACGGCACCATTGGCGGCCCAGCTTTCGCCGGCGATCGCCGCCCGCGGCAGCGTCTTGAGCCGCGCCATTACGGCCGCCTCCACTCGGTCCGCGAACTCCCCGTCATCGGTGATGAGGATCGACTGGGCGGCGGAATCGTGCTCCGCCTGGGACAGGAGATCGATGGCGATCCAATCGGGATCGTTGGCCCCGTCCGCCACCACCAGGATCTCGGACGGGCCCGCGATCATGTCGATGCCGACGGTGCCGAAGACCTGGCGCTTGGCCGCCGCCACCCAGGCATTGCCGGGCCCGACGATCTTATCCACAGGGGCGATGGTCTCGGTTCCATAGGCCAGCGCCGCCACCGCCTGGGCCCCGCCGATGCGATAGGCCTCGCTCACCCCGGCCCGCCTGGCCGCGGCCAGGACCAGGGGATTGATCACGCCCTTCGGTGCCGGCACGGCCATGACAATGCGCGCGACGCCGGCGATGCGGGCCGGGATCACATTCATCAATACCGAGGACGGGTAGGACGCCCGCCCGCCCGGCACATAGACCCCGGCCGCCTGGATCGGCCGCCAGCGCCAGCCGAGCCGCACGCCTTCGGCATCCAAGAAATCCGCGTCTTCGGGCATCTGACGCTGGTGATAGGCCTCAATCCGCCGTGCCGCCACATCGAGCGCGTCCAGCGCCTCCTTGGGGCACTCCTGTTCGGCCGCCGCCATGTCGCCCTCGCTGATGGCGAGCGTGTCGGGCGTCAGTTCGACATCATCAAAGCGTTTGGTCAGCGCGATCAGCGCGCGATCGCCGTCACCGCGCACCTGGGCAAGGATCTCGGCGACATCCCGGTCGACGTCCGCCGCGACCTCTCGCTTGGCCCCAAGAAGGGCCTTGAACCGCTCTTCGAAATCGGCATCGCTGGCGGCCAGCCTAACCGCCATCGGTCCCGCCTCCGTCGACGGCGCGCGAAAACCTGGCGATCCAGTCACCGATCTCCTCCGGCCGGGTCTTCAACGCCGCGCGATTGGCCACCAGGCGCGAGGAGACCTGGCAGATCTGCTCGACCTCCACCAGCCCGTTGGCTTTCAGCGTCGCCCCGGTGGACACCAGATCGACGATGCGCCGGCACAGGCCGAGGGACGGCGCCAGTTCCATGGACCCGCCCAGCTTGATGCATTCGGCCTGCACGCCCCGGGCGGCGAAATGGCGGCGGGTGATCTCGGGATACTTAGTGGCGACCCGCACGTGGGACCAGCGCTGGGGGTCGTCGCCGTCGACCATGTCGGCCGGCTCCGCCACCGCCATGCGGCAGCGCCCGATGCCGAGATCTACCGGGGCATAGATTTCGGAATAACCGAACTCCATGAGCACGTCGCTGCCGGCGATCCCCAGATGCGCGCCGCCGAAGGCGACGATGGTGGCGACATCGAAGGCGCGCACGAAGACCAGCTCCAGGCTGCCGTCGACGGTGCGGAATTTCAGCTTGCGCGAGGCCGGGTCGTTGAACTCCGCCTCGGGCTCGATTCCCGCAGCCTCCAGCAAGGGGCGCGCTTCGCTCAGGATGCGGCCCTTGGGCAATGCCATCACGAGGGGGTCGTTGGTCGCCAAAACACCTGTCCCGGTCAAACTGTTTGCTCAAGCGCAGGGGTTTAGCGCGTTCCGCCGTCCCGATCCAGTGCCTCATCATCGGGGTGGCGGGGCCGCCACAGGGTCGGCCAGGGCTCGCCGATATCCTGGAGGAAGGCCTCGATCTTCTCGATCTCCAGCCGGACGCCCGCGCCACCGGCGAATACCACCGTCAATTCCCCTTCGCCCGGCAGGATCGTCAAGACCTCCAAGAGCCGGCCTTTTTCGCCTTCGGCACCCGGCGTGAACCCCTTGCACTGGACCCGGGTGACATGCTCGAAGGTGATGCCGCAATGGACCCGCTGAAATCGGCTTTCGGGCTGTTCCGCCGCCGTGCCGCCGGATGAGGCGGCCTGCTCGAGGTTCTCCCAACAAAAGCGGTTGGCAACCAACACGAAGCGCTTTTCCGCAGCCAGGAAGCACATGTCATGGACCGGAACCAGGGCGTCTTGGAGGCAGGTGCCAAGGACCTCCACATCCGCTTCGTCAACGGCACGCAGCTTCAAGGGCTGGGGCATGACCGGCTCAATCCCTCAGGCGTTGGATATCGGCACCACAGGCGGCAAGCTTCTCCTCAAGCTTCTCATAGCCGCGGTCCAGGTGATAGACCCGATTGACGATGGTCTCTCCCTGGGCCGCCAGGCCGGCCAGCACCAGGCTGACCGATGCCCGCAGGTCGGTTGCCATCACCTCCGCCCCGGCCAGGGTCTTGGCGCCCCGCACCATGGCCGAGGCACCGTGGACCGTGACATTGGCGCCCATGCGGGCGAGCTCGGAGACATGCATGAAGCGGTTTTCGAAGATGGTTTCGGTGATCATCGCGGCGCCCGATGCCGCCGCCATCAGGGCCATGAACTGGGCCTGCAGGTCGGTCGGGAAACCGGGATAGGGCTCGGTCATGACATCGACCCCCTCGGGCCTTCCACTCCCCGGGGCGATCCGCACGCCGCGCCCATCGACGCTGACCTCGACACCGGATTCTTTCAGCTTCTCGAACAAGGCCTCGTTATGGGCCGGGTTCGCGCCGAGAAGCATCACGTCGCCCCCGGTGATCGCCGCGGCCAGGGCATAGGTCCCGGTCTCGATCCGGTCGGGCACCACCTGGTGGCGCGCCCCATGCAGGCCGGGAACGCCTTCGATGGTGATGGTGTCGGTGCCGAGGCCGGAGATCTTCGCCCCCATGGCGTTGAGGCAGTGGCCGAGATCGATCACCTCGGGTTCCCGCGCCGCATTGGCGAGCACCGTCTCGCCGCGGGCGAGGGAGGCGGCGATCATCAGGTTCTCGGTCGCGCCCACGGACACGAATGGGAACACCACATGCCCGCCGGTGAGCCCCTTGGGCGCGCGCGCCTCGATATAGCCGCCGCGCACATCGATCTCGGCACCGAGCTGCTCCAGGCCCTTGAGATGCAGGTCCACCGGCCGGTTGCCGATGGCGCAGCCCCCCGGCAGGGACACCTTGGCCTCGCCCACCCGCGCCACCAAGCCGCCCAGCACCAGGATCGAGGCCCGCATGCGCCGCACAAGGTCATAGGGCGCGGTGGTGGAGGCGATCTTGCGGGCGTGCAGCGTCAGCACCCGCCCGGCATGGCCGCCGTTAGGCGCGTCGCCGTCCATGGCGAGCTCCACGCCCAGCACGCCGAGCAGGCTGGCCAGGGTCGAGATATCGGCGAGATGCGGCAGGTTTCCCAGGCTGAGCGGTTCTTCGCTCAGCAGGCTCGCGGCCATCAGGGGCAGGCCTGCGTTCTTCGCGCCGCTGATGGGTATTTCGCCGGCCAGCCGGTTGCCGCCGCGGATCCGGATCCTGTCCACCGATCGTCCCTTACAGCTTGGGCAGGGTCACGCCCCGTTGGCCCATGTATTTGCCGGCCCTGTCGGCATAGGACACCTCGCACGGGCCCTCGCCCTTGAGGAACAGGAACTGGCAGGCGCCCTCATTGGCATAGATCTTGGCCGGCAGTGGCGTCGTGTTGGAGAACTCCAACGTCACATGGCCCTCCCATTCGGGTTCCAAGGGCGTGACGTTGACGATGATGCCACAGCGCGCGTAGGTCGATTTGCCGAGGCAGACGACGAGGATATCCCGGGGGATGCGGAAATACTCGACCGTCCGCGCCAGGGCGAAGGAATTGGGCGGGATGATGCAGACCTCGCCCGGGCGGTCGACGAAGCCCTTCTGATCGAACGCCTTGGGGTCGACGATCGCGGAATCGACATTGGTGAAGATCTTGAACTCTTCCGAAACCCGCGCGTCGTAGCCGTAGGACGACACCCCGTAGGAAATCACACCCTCCCGTTTCTGGGCCTCGACAAAGGGCTCGATCATCCCTTGGCTCTGGGCCATCTCGCGAATCCAGCTGTCGGGCATGATGCCCATGGGCACTTCTCCTTCGGGAATCCTGCCCCGGGGGTTTCGGCGGGGCCCCGGCGCGGCCGGGACCCATTTGTTACTCCATGCCGGGACGGCGCTCAAGGACGACGCTCAAGGATGACAAGGGAATTTCAGGATGGGTTTTGCGATCCGGGATCGGGCTTCCCGGCCGCGTCCGGCTCCCCCGCGCCGCGTTCGCGGGCCTGGGCCTTGCGGCGCTTGAGGTTGGCGCGCAGCGCCTCGGCCGCCCGCGCCCGGCGCCGGGCCACGGAATCGGTCCCGGCGGACGCTTTCTCAGGCCCCGGAGCACCCGGCGCGTTACCTGTTTCTTTACCCATGGCGGGGCAGCCTACGCGTAAGTCCGGGACCGGGCAACGCCGGGTTGGCGGGGCGCTCCGGGCCAAAATGTTGCGCGCAAAGGGCCATTGTGGCATCTTGCGCCTCCCGCGTGCCGCCGTAGCTCAGGGGTAGAGCGCGCCCTTGGTAAGGGCGAGGCCGAAAGTTCGATTCTTTCCGGCGGCACCACTCTCTCCTTACAAAATCAACGATTTTGGTCATCTGCATCATTGCAGATAAGGACGTTTATCTGCGGAACGCTGCGAGAACGTGCACCAAAAGTCGTGCAGAACTCGTGCACTTTGTTCCGCCTGTGTTCAGCCGTGCCACACGTGACGGCGGGGCACTTCCGTTTCCAAGACCCATCACAACAACCAAAGAAACTGCACTTAGAGGCTTCCCA
>JAHEKA010000112.1 GCA_024638585.1 Rhodospirillales bacterium | reverse complement strand
CCACCCTGAGCCACGAATGGCCCGATGAGGCGCTCGAGGAACTCGGCCTCGACAGCGGTTGCGCGGTGGTGGCGCTCAGCCACGATCCCAAGCTGGACGAGCCCGCCCTGGGCGCGGCGATTCGCTCCGATGCCTTCTATATCGGCGCGCTGGGATCCCGCAGGACCACGGCCCAGCGGCGCGAGCGCATGAAGGGCGAGGGCTTTACCGATGCCGAGCTCGACCGTATTCACGGGCCCGTGGGGCTCGATATCGGCGCCCTGTCGCCGGCCGAGATCGCGGTCTCCATCGTCGCCGAGATGATCGACGTGTTGCGCCCCGAAAAGAAAGGGTATGGCCGCGCCCGGGTCGCCTGAGCCGGGTGCCGCGCCGCGCATCGCGGCCGTGGTGCTGGCCGCCGGCCGCAGCACGCGGGCCGGCGACGTCAACAAGCTCACCGCCCTGATCGACGGCGTTCCCATGGTGGCCTGCGCCGTCGCGCGCATCCGTTCCTCACGGGCCGATCCCGTCATCGTTGTCACCGGTCATCAGGCCGAGGCCGTGCGCGCCGCCCTTGCCGAGGCCGGGGTGACCTTCACCGACAACCCGGATTACGCCCGGGGCATGGCGACCTCCATCGCCGCCGGCATCAAGGCGCTGCCCGACGGGCTCGACGGCGCGCTGATTTGCCTCGGCGACATGCCGGGGATCGAGGCGGCGGAGATCGACCGGTTGGTCGCCGCTTTCGACCCGTCGGGCGGCGCCGCCATCTGCATCCCCGTGGCCGGCGGCCGGCGGGGCAATCCGGTCCTGTTTGCCGCCCGGTTCTTCAATGAACTCAAGGCACTGGAAGGCGATAGCGGCGCCAAGGCCGTGATCGCCGCCCATGCCGATATGGTCGCGGAAGTGCCGATGGAGGGCAGCGGGACCTTGATCGATCTCGACACCCAGGAGGCGATCGCCCGTTTCCCCGGATCGCAGGTATCTTGAGGTTGTCGGCAGCCCGACCTTGACTTCGCCCCGGGCGGGGCGGAGAATTTCCCGACTGCCGTTTCAGAACAACAAAGACAAGAAATCGCGGGGCGGCCCCGACCGGGGCCTGGATGGCAGGGGCATCACGCGTTCTGTGCTTTTTCGTATCTTCATCGATCGCTTCTTCACGAGGGGCGGTTATCGGATTCGGTGCGGGGCTGCCGCGGCATGATGGTCGCCAAGGCATGCCGCCGGCCCATGGACCAACAGGGAGGTGCCAGATGGCGAAGCCTCAGAGAATGAGACTCAACGTAAACGGCGGCCACCACATCATCACGGTGGACCCGGACATGCCGCTCCTGTATGCGCTCAGGAACGATATCGGCTTGAACAATCCTCATTTCGGTTGCGGTTTGGCCCAGTGCGGGGCCTGCACCGTGCATGTGAACGGCAAGGCGACGCGCTCCTGCGTGACGCCGGTGGGCTCGGTCAAGGGCAAGAAGATCGTCACCCTGACGGGCCTGGGCACGCCGGAAAAGCCCCATCCCGTGCAGAAGGCCTTCCTCGACGAGCAAGTGCCCCAGTGCGGCTATTGCGTCAACGGATGGATCATGACGGCGGCGGAAATGCTCAACAAGAATCCGAAGCTCAACGATCGACAGATCCGCGAGGGGTTGAGCGGGTTGAAGTGCCGCTGCGGCACCCATCTTGCCATTCACCGGGCGGTCAAGCGTGCCGCCAAGGCCATGGCGTCCTAGAGGGAGGGCAGGAACATGACAAAGATGAAATCGCCACAGGATTTCGCATTTTCTCGCCGCGACCTGATGCGGGGCGCAGGCGCCCTGGTGGTCACCGCCGCGGGCACCAGCGTGGGCGGCAGGAAGGCCAGGGCCGCGCTCGGCTCCAAGGTCAAGCCGGCGCTGCATCCGGCCGAGCTCGACAGCTTCATCCACATCGGAGCGGACGGCAAGGTCACGGCGTTCTTCGGCAAGATGGACATGGGCCAGGGCGTCGATGTTGCCATCAGCCAGATCGTCGCGGAAGAACTCGACGTCACCTATGCGAAGGTGACGACGCTGCTGTCGGATACCGGTACGTCCGTCAACCAGGGCGGCGCGTCGGGCTCTTTCGCCATCAAGCGCGGCGGCCATGCCATGCGGCATATCGCCGCCGAGGCGCGCAGGGTTCTGGTCGAAGAAGCCGCCAAGCAGCTGGGCGTCAAGCCCATGGCGCTCCGGGTCGATGACGGCGTGGTCAGCGTCAAGGGCAATCCCCGGAAGAAGATCTCCTACGCCGAGATCCTTCAGGGCCGGTACTTCAATCACAAGCTCAAATGGAACAAGAAATACGGCAACCGCCTGTTCTCGCGCGGTCCGGCAAAGCCCAAGAGCTACAAGGAATACAAGGTCGTCGGCAAGCCCTATCCCCGGATCGATGTGGCCGGCAAGGTCTACGGCACCAGCGATTTCGTGACCGACATCAAGGTGCCGGGCATGGTCCATGGCCGGGTCATCCATCCCGAAAAGGCGGGCACCAAGATCAAGAGCGTCGATGCGTCCTCGATCAAGCACATCAAGGGCGCCCAGGTGGTCCGCCAGAAGGACTTCCTTGCCGTGGTGGCGGATACCGAATGGGACGCGGTGCAGGCGGCTCGGGACCTCAAGGTGACCTGGACCCCCAGCCCCAAGCCCTTCACCAAGCAGAAGGATCTTTACAACCACATCCGCAAAGCCCGCGTGATCAAGAAGAAGCTCGACACCAACAAGGGCGATGTGGACGGGGCGTTCAAGAGCGCGGCCAAGGTCATCGAGGCCGAGTTCGAGTTCCCGTTCCAGTCCCATGCTTCCATGGGGCCCGCCTGTGCCGTGGTCGACACCACGTCCAACCCGGTGATGTTGTGGACCGGGTCCCAGAAGGCCCATTACACGGCCGAAGGGGTGGAACGCATCCTCAAGCTGAAGCCGGGCAGCGTGCGCGGCATCTGGGTCCCGGGTCCGGGCTCCTATGGGCGCAACGACGCGGGCGATGCCGCCATGCAGGCGGCGGTGCTGTCCAAGGCGGTGGGCAAGCCGGTGCGGGTACAGGGCATGCGCCATGAAGGCACGGCCTGGGATCCCAAGAACCCGGCCTCGGTGCATCGCTGCCGGGCGGCGTTGGATGCCAAGGGCAACGTTCTGGCCTATGAGTTCATGTCCAAGGCGTTCGACCGTCAGAACGTGCGCTCCAACGAATCCAAGCCGCGCGACAACCTGGCGGGCCAGGCCTTGGGCGTGAAGCTCAAGCCACGGACCTTCTTCCGCTCGCCGGAGGACATCTACACCATGCCCGCAAGGCGGCTCGGGTGGGAGGTGATCCCGCCGTTCCTGGATCGCTATTCGCCGCTCCGCACGTCGCATCTGCGCGATCCCATCGGGCCCCAGATCCACTTCGCTTCGGACCAGTTCCACGACATGCTGGCCGAGGAAGCGGGCCTGGATCCGGTGGAATACCGGCTCAAGTACCTGGTGTCCAAGCGCGACCGCGATTTGATCGAGGCGGTGGCCAAGAAATCGGGCTGGCAGAAGCGCGTCGGGCCCAATAAGGGCGAGCGCGGCAACATCCTCCGTGGGCGGGGCATCGGTTATGCGCTGCGCAGCGGTTGCCGCGTCGCCATCGTTTCCGAGGTCGAGGTCAACAAGAAGACGGGCAAGATCTGGGCCCGCAAATTCACGGTGTCCCATGATTGCGGCCTGATCATCAACCCCGACGGCCTGACCCGTACGATCCACGGCAATGTCGGCATGGCGGTGAGCCGCATCCTCCATGAAGAGGTGAACTTCGACGAGGAGATGGTCACCAGCGTCGATTGGGTGAGCTATCCCATCGTCGAAAGCCCGGATGCGCCGGAAGACATCGACGTGGTCCTGATCAACCGGCCCGACAAGCCGGCCCAGGGCGCGGGCGAAGGGTCCACCCGGCCGGTGTCGGGCGCGGTCGCCAATGCGTTCTACGACGCCACCGGCGTGCGCATGATGCGGGCGCCGCTCTCGGTCGAGCGCGTCAAGGCGGCCCTGGCCAAGGCCAAAGCCTAGATCCGATCAAGATCAAACCACCGACCTGTGGCGGGCCTTCGGGCCCGCCGTTTTTCTTGGGATGCCCGGTGTTGCACCGGGCATGACGGCGCCGTAGCTTTGCCTCACCATCAACCTGATCCGGGGACCGCTCCATGCCGAGGGCGCTGATCCGCGGCGCCGATTGCGTCTACGAAGTGACGGGGACCGGGGCGCCCCTGGTGCTGATCCACTCCATCGGCCTGTCGACGCGCCAGGGATGGCGCGCCCAGGTGCCGGTGTTGGCCCAGAGCCACCGGGTCGTGACCTACGACATCCGGGGATTGGGCGAATCCGTGGCGGGCGACGAACGTTTGAGCGTCGCGACATTCGCCGCCGACCTCGGCGCGCTGATGGATCATCTGGAGATCGAGCGTGCCGCGCTGATGGGCGTGTCGCTGGGCGGCTTCATCGCCCAGGCCTTTGCACTCGCCTCTCCCGAGCGCGTCTCCGGCCTGGTGCTGGTGTCGACGGCGTGTCGCATTGCCGCCGGCAACACCGGCGCCCGGGCCGATCGCAACGCCCGTATCCGGGCCGAAGGCATGGCCGTCGCCGCGGGGCCGCAGCTGGAAAGCCATTTCGCGCAAGCCTTCCGCGCCGCCCATCCCGAGGTCATGGAGTGGTACCAAGGGCATTATTGCGCCAACGATCCGGCCCATTACACCGCGATCATGGAGGATCTCGGCACTTTCGATTGCTGCGATGGGCTGGGCGCGATCGCTTGTCCGACCCTGGTGGTGGCGGGGGCGGAGGACGCGGGCGCGGTGGCGGGCCGGGTGCCCCTGGAAAGTGCCCAAACCTTGCGCGCACGAATCCCCGGCGCGCGGCTTGAAATCATTGAAGGCGCCCATCACTATCCCCAGATCGAACAGGCGGAGGCCTTCAACCGCGCGGTGGTCGCGTTTCTGGACGGGCCGGCGCCGGAGTTCGCATAGGCCAGAGGGCGCAAAGGGAAGGACCGAATGACATGGCGGAGAAGATCACCAAGACCGATGCCGAATGGCGGGCGCAGTTGAGCGACGAGGAATACGAGGTCACCCGCCGCAAGGGGACCGAACGCGCCTTCTCCGGGCGCTATCACGATTGCCACGACGCGGGCACCTATATGTGCGTCTGTTGCGGCGCGCCGCTGTTCTCGTCCGAGGACAAGTTCGAGTCCGGCACCGGCTGGCCCAGCTTCACCAAACCGGTGGGCCAGGACGCGCTGGCGGCGGAGGAGGACAATTCCTTCTTCATGCGCCGGACGGAAGTGCTGTGCGCGAAGTGCGACGCCCATCTCGGCCATGTCTTCCCCGACGGGCCCAAGCCGACCGGCCTGCGCTACTGCATCAATTCGGCCTCGCTCAAGATGGACAAGGACGAAAACGGCGGAGAGAGCTAAGCCCCGCCGTCTTCATCGCCGTCCGGGTCCAACAGCCTGTGCAGGTGGACGATGAAGTAGCGCATCAGGGCATCGTCCTGGGACCGGAACGCGGCACCCTGCCACGCCTTATGGGCGGTCTCGTAATCGGGGAAGATGCCGACCACATCGAGCGCGTCCAGATCCTCGAACCTCACCCCGCGCGACGATTTGAGCCGCCCTCCGAACACCAGGTGAAGAAGCTGCGGGTCGCCGTCTTGTTCGGTTTCGCCGATCATCGCCGGTCTCCTATGGGCTTTGATGTCGGTGTCCTATTGGGGCCCCCTCTGGGAGGGCACGCCCCCAACAACGCGTCAAGACTAGCGAACCGGCCCAAGACCGGGCAAGCGCGGTGGCCGCCTCATCCCTCGGCGGTCAATCCCGCCGCCTCGATGCCGGCGATGGCGCAGGTCTCGTCCAGTTCCGACGTCGCCCCGGTGGCGCCCACCGCGCCGGCGATGGCGCCGTCGGCATTGCGCACGAGCACGCCGCCTTGGACCGGGATATAGTGATCGGTCACCGATTGCAGGGATTGCACCAGCACCGGATTGCGTTGCGCCTGTTCGGCGAGGCGCTGGCCGCCGGCACCCCGGGCGGCGACGGCCCAGGCCTTGCCATGGGCGATTTCGAAGCGGATGAACGGTGCGCCGTCTTCGCGCAGGAATCCCGCCATGTGGCCGCCCGCATCCAGCACGCACACGGCTATCGGGCCGATCCCCAGCTCCTTTGCCTTGGCCAGCGTGCCATCCAGGATCGCGCGCACCTGTTCAAGCGTAATCGGGGCCATGATGTGTCCTCCCTTTATGTGGTTGGTTCCCGTGCCCGGCCTGGGGCATCCCGCCTTATATCATGGGCCGATGGGTGGTTGTGCTGGGCGGCGATCTGGGCAATTCTGGGAAAAAGACCAATAGGGGGAGGACGCCCATGAACTGGGGCCAGATTCACGGCCACCGCGCGCGCATCGGTTACACCGTCGCCGCGGTCACCACAGAGGTCTATCCCATCGACTGGTACCGCATCGTGCCCGATGGGGTGTCGCTGATGATGATCACCCTGCCCTTGGGCGATCGTTCCAAGGAAGACGTCGAGAAGTGCTACGCCATTTCCATCGAATCGGCCCATACCATGGCCCGGGCCGGCGCCGATCTGGTGCTGCTGGGCGGGCTGCCGATCAATATCTCGAAGGGCGACGACACGGTGGAAGGCCTGATGGCCAAGCTGGAATCCGAGATCGGGGTGAAGATGTCTTGCTCGGCCCTGGCCCAGGTGCGCGCCTTCGCGGCCCTGGGGTCGAAGAAGGTCGCCGTGGTCCATCCCTTCCTCGAGGACCAAAACCCGCGCCATGAACGCACCATCGCCGATTTCTTCGGCCTGGAGCCGGTCGGCGTCCATGCCGGCGGTTCCAGCCTGGTGGCGCTCGGCACTTTGGCGCCGCAATGCGCGCTGGAATGGGGCCGGGCGGCGATGGCGGCGCACCCGGACGCCGACACGGTCTATTTCGGCTGTCCCCACTGGACGGTGATCGACGCGATCCAACCCTTGGAGGACGAATTCGGGATCAGTGTCATGACATCGCTGCAGGCCATCGCCTGGGACGCCATGCGCCAGACCGGGGTCGAGGATCGCGTCGACGGCTTCGGACGCCTGTTGAAAGATTTCTAAGGTCGGGACCCCAAGAGAGCCGGGGCCCCAAGAGAGGAAGCGGAACATGTACGGATACCGAGCGCGGATCGGCTACTGCTCGCCCCCGGTGGTGACGGAAGTCTTCGTTTACGAGTTCTACA
>JAHEKA010000111.1 GCA_024638585.1 Rhodospirillales bacterium | reverse complement strand
CCATCAGGTGTTTGATGGTGTGACCGGAGATAACTCCGCCGGTCGCCTGGAAGACCGCGCGGTCTGAAAAATCAAAGCCGATTGCGACCGCATAGCAAGCGAGCGCGACAACGATAAAGGCCTTCTGTCTGAAGGCATGGGCGAATCCAAGGAGCAACACCAAAGCCGAGGTGAAGACGGTCGCCTGGAGGGCAAAGTAGAACCTGAGATCATCGACCCAGCGCCAATAGAAAACTGTCGCCACGCCGACCAATACCAACACCGGCAACAGTTTTTCGAGCCGCAGCCCCGCATGTTCCGCCAGCAATGCCGTATAGAGCGCGGTAAAGGCGACCGTCATGGCAAGGCGGTCCCAGAACAGCGTCTCGTTCGCCGGCGCCCAGTGGTAATAGCCGGAAGCGAAAGTCACCAGAACGAGGCCCGCGAAGAACGCATGCCATGCCTGAAGCGCGCCTTCCGGTTGGTGCCTCCGGCAAAGCCCCAGGCCGAGGACGCCGGGTATGAGAAACGCCAGGTTGGAGGCCAGATCACCGAAATTGGGAATCCCCGCAAGCGGGCGTTTGTCGGCGAAGTCGTGGTACGCCAACGGTTGGGGAAGCGGATCGAGGAAACCAAGCGCCCCGCCCCCGGCGATCAAGGGAATGGCGCAAAGGATCCAATGCTTCCAGCTCCACCTGGCGGTCATTTCCTGTCCGGCCTTTCTCAGTCGATCTTCCCCGCTTCGAGCGTTTCGCGCAAATCTTCCAACTCCAGCCATCGCGCCTCGGCAGCCTCAAGCTCGGCCTTCGCCGCTTCCAACCGGGCGGCGGCCTCGGCGAAGCCGTCGGGGTCCTTGGCGAAGAAATCGGGCGCCGCGAGCCGATCGTTCAGGCTTTCGATCTCGGTCTCCAACCGGGCGATGTGCTCGGGCAGGCCGTCCAACTCACGCTGATCCTTGTAGCTCAACTTGCGCGGGCCTCCCTCGCGCCGGCGCGCCGGCTTGGTCCCATCCTCGAACTCTTTGGCCGGGCGCCTGGTCTTGTCCGTGCCGGGCGCGGCGGTCTTGCGTTGCCGCAGATAGTCACGATAACCGCCGATATACTCGCTGACCTGGCCGCCGCCCTCCAACGCGATCAGGCTGGTCACTAGTCTATCGACAAAGTCTCGGTCATGGCTCACCAGGATCAGGGTGCCGTCATAGGCATCGAGCGTCTCGAGCAGCCGGTCGAGGGTGTCCATGTCGAGGTCGTTGGTCGGTTCGTCCAGGACCAGAAGGTTCGACGGGCGGGCCAGCACCTTGGCCAACATCAGCCGGTTACGCTGTCCTCCCGAAAGCGTCGCGATGGCGCTCTTGGCATCGTCTTCGTCGAACATGAACTCTTTGAGATACCCCACCACATGGCGCAGATGGCCGCGCACGTTGACCTGATCGCCGCCGTCGGGGCACAGGAAGCGCCAGGGGGTTTCCGCTGTATCGATGTCACGCCGCGCTTGATCGAAGTACGAAATTTCCGTGCGCCTGCCGCGCCGCACCCGGCCGCTATCGGGCTCAAGCTCCCCCAGGATCAGGCGCAGCATGGTGGTCTTGCCGGATCCGTTGGGGCCAATCAGGCCCACCCGGTCGCCCCGCATGATGCGGGTCGTGAAGTCGCGGACGATGGTGGTCTCTGAGCCGTCGTCGCCGGCGAAACTCTTGGACACCAGGTGCAGGTCCGACACCATTTGACTGGCCGGTGGTCCTTCCCCCGCGGCCATCGACACCGAAGAGCGGCCCACCTGCCGTTGGCGCCGCGCCTCGCGCATCTCCTCCAGTTTTCGCAAGCGCCCCTGATTGCGCTTGCGCCTGGCCGTGACGCCGCGGTGCAGCCAGCGGGTCTCGCGCTCGATACGTTTGTTCAACCGTTCGGCGGTCTTGATCTCTCGCTCCAGGATATCTTCGGACCAGGCCTCGAACTGGGAAAACGGGCCGTTCATCATCAACAAGCTGCGCCGCTGCAGCCAAAGGCTCGCGGTCGAGACATTGTCGAGAAATCTGCGATCATGGCTGATGACGAGGACCGTGCCAGGAAATCCCCGAAGGGTGGTTTCCAGCGCCTCGATGGCCGCGAGATCGAGGTGGTTGGTGGGTTCGTCCAGCAACAGCACATCCGGATCCCGCGCTAGGGCCCGGGCCAGGGCCGCGCGGCGGTTTTCCCCACCGGATAACGGGCCACCGGCGCGTTTCGGATCAAGCCCTGCCCTGATCAGCGCATCTTCCGCGCGGTGGGGCTCGAGCAAGATCTTCTCCGCCCGCACGCCGTCGCGGGTTTGATCGGGCCGACGCACGAAATCGAGCAGACTTTCACCGGCAGGGACTTCCTGGTCCTGAGGAACCCAGGCGATGGTCGTGCCGGGCTGGATGAACCGTTCTCCGGAATCGAGGTCGACAATTCCGGCCAGGCACTTCAGAAGGGTGGATTTTCCGGTTCCGTTGGCGCCGACAAGGGCAACGCGTTGGCCGCGCCCAAGATGCAGCGTGAGGTCTTCGAACAGGACCTTATCGCCGAAAGCGAGGCGCGCGTTACGGAGCGCAAGAATAGGCGGAGCGGAAGACATGATGGCGCGCGAGGCTAGAACAAAACGCCTCAGAGGTGAACCAGCTCTTCACATAACGGTATTATGATCGTCGGCAACGGGCCCGTGCGGACATGCCTCCAGGGCACCGAAACAGGCGCTATGGACTGCCGGCCGACAGCCGTCCCCTAGCTTGGTCTAGACACCTTCTGCGCCACCCCAAAATTGTGAATGGCGCATTTCAGGGATCAGCTTCCGCCGCCCGTATTGGCGTTCTGTAGGGCGCCGCGAATGGTCTGGAACGTCGTGTTCAGTTCCGTGCCGACGATGGTGATCGCAGCGATAATAGCGACGGCGATCAGTGCGGCGATCAGCCCGTATTCGATGGCGGTAACGCCCTCATCGCGATCAAGAGCAACCTTAATCCAGGTCCACGCATAATTAAACATTTGGTCCTCCCGGGACTAATAATCGAACTTAGTACAGCGGTTACCACAATTTAGGTAGTTTGAAAATATGTAAAATACATTCAAATTCAAACCCATATTGCCGTTATTTAATTTGCTATATGCACGTTTTCAAAGCGGTTGGTTGGGCCGTTTTTCCAATTCATTTAGGCCCCGCGATCAGGGTTCGGAACGTCCCATGACGTCGAGATCGTGCGCGCCCAATGCCGAATCCTGGAGGTCCGCAATCCGGGGGTCGTCCAGCTTCATTTTGAGGGCATCGAGGACCAGCCCATCCGGGGTTTGTTTCTCGGCCGTCACGATCACTTCATCGGCGGCAACGATGCCTAGGTCTACATGACGATCGGGTAGGATCACCACCGCACGGGGACCGATTTTGACGACCACCTGTCCCCTTTGCCCCGCCATTCCCGCGGCCCATTGCTTCAGGTCGGAATAATGGGGTTCCTGCCGCCAAGCCTGCTCGGCCACGGGATCTACGTAGGCGCTCAGGCGGTTCCGCGACCGATCGAAGGTCAGGACGATATGACACAGCCTTGGGTGCCAATAGTCGGGCAGATTGCCTTGCTTCAGAAACTCGCAATAGTAGCTGCGGCATTCGCCGGGCCGCGTGTCATAGATGCGGCAGGCGACGTTTGGAATGCAATTTGGGCACTCCTCGCCTTTGGGCTTGTTGAGCGCCTCGATGGCCATCAGCTTGCAACAGAGTGTGCAGGCCCCGCACTCCCGGCCCGGGGCGACCTTGTTCGGATTGGAATGTTCGGCCATGGGTCTTCCGCCTGCTTTCGCCTGAACTTGCGGCTTGTAGACTACCGCATGGGCTTGTCGGGAAAAAGCCATGGCGATAGGCCCGACGATGATTGGCGCGATTCCCCCGAACGGGTAAAATAGCCTGCAAATATACAGGCGCCTCCGCCGCACCGGAGGATTCGCCGGACAAGAAGGAAGAAGAACATGACCCTCAGGATCGTCGACGCCGACGCCCACGTCATCGAGACAACACGCACCTTTTCCTATCTGCGCGAGAATGAGGAAAAATTCCGGCCCGTGGTCTTGAGCCCCGAGGGAGCCGACCAGATCGAAACCCAGATCGGGCAGCAGAACAAGCAATACTGGTTGGTCGACGGCACGGTCTGGACCGGGACGCGGAACCAGGACTACACCGACGTGACGGCGGGCCAGAGAGAAATGGAAGACATCGCAGGACGTCTCGCCCATATGGATGAGATGGGGGTCGATGTCCAGGTGCTGTATCCCACCTTTTTCCTGAGCGGCAAGACCGACGATCCCCAGTGGGACACGGCACTGGGACGAAGCTACAACCGCTGGCTTGCCGATATTTGGAAGCAAAGCGACAACCGGCTGCGCTGGGCCGCCATCCCGCCGCTCAGGGCCATGGACGGCCTCCGCGACGAGCTCGCCTTCTGCAAGGAAAACGGCGCCTGCGGCGTGTTTCTGGTCGGCATCGAGGACGGCAAGGAGCTTGATGATCCCTACTTCTACCCGCTATGGGAAGCAGCGCAAGAACTGGACCTGGCAGCCTGTATCCATTCCGGCAACCACTGCAGCACCTTTATGGGGCTATTCAAGAATTCCTCGACCCGCTTCATGTCCAACCGCTCGCCCGGCGTCGGTGCGTTCCATTCGCTGATCATGCGCGATATTCCGCAAAAGTTCCCCGGCATGCGCTGGGGCTTCGTCGAATTCTCCGCCTCCTGGCTGCCCTATGCCATCAACTACACGGAGCTCAGCTATTGGAAGAACCGCAATGATCCCGATTGGCGCTCCACCGATATCCTCAAGCGCAACAATATGTATGTCGCCTGCCAGGTGACCGATGACCTGCCCTACATCGTCAAGCAGGTGGGTGAGGATAACCTGGTGATCGGCACCGACTATGGCCATCACGACCAGGCGACGGAGATCGAGGCCATCGGCAAGCTTCGCGACGATGGCGTCCTGCCCGGACGGGTGGTGGACAAGATTCTCGACGCCAATGCGCGGGCGCTGTACGGCCTGGACTGACGAATTGCGTCGGTCGGCGGGATGCCCGCTGGTCGCGGACTCCAGGGACGGGGCGGCTGTCATCTCGACCCGCCAATCCTGGAAGCTCCCATTTGTCACAGTCTTGAGAATTGCTTTTGCTAAAGAAGTATGCATGTTTGTGCAGCTTGGGGACGACATCACAACGATCCGAAACCCGGAATTCAAATAGGGGAGCATCTTCGATATGAAGACACTCAACAAGATCATGGGCCCAACCCTTTTGGCGCTAGCTGTGGCGCTGACGGGCTGGACCTCAACTGCCTCGGCTTCCGACTTCACGAAAGCCTTGAGTAAGGACTATTTCAAGCTCGCGCGGGTGCAGTACTACTACTCCCACGACAAATTCGCCGTGAAGGCACGCGCCGCCGATGCGGGCAAGAACGTGCTGCCGGATGATCCGGCCAAGATCAAAAAGCTTCCATCCGGCGCCCGGAGGGACCTTCGCGACGGACATGCCCGGCTGATGCGGGCCTTGAACGGAGGCTTTAGGGAGCAGAATCCCAAGCAGGCCTCCACAGCGCAAACCAGCTTCGACTGCTGGCTGTGGGCCGTTGCCGAAAAGGACAAGAAATGCATCGGCAAGTGCAAACGCGCTTTTGAGAAGGCGCTCGCCGCCTGGAAACCCCCGGTAGCAGCCAAGCCGGCTCCGCCGCCGCCGCCGCCGGTTGCCAAGCCGGCCCCGCCGCCGCCGCCGCGTTCCTTCATCGTGTTCTTCGACTGGAACCGCGCCGACATCCGCGCCGACGCACAGCGCGTGCTGGAAGCTGCGGCCGCCTACGCAAAACGCCGGGGCTTCAGCCGGGTGATGCTGACCGGTCACGCCGACCGTTCGGGTGCCGCCAAATACAACATGGGTCTGTCCCAGCGCCGCGCCGCTGCCGCCAAGGCCGCATTGGTGAAGCTCGGCATGTCGGGGGGTGGCGTTTCGACTGCCGCCAAGGGTGAAAGCGCCCCGTTGGTGTCCACCGGCGACGGTGTCCGCGAACCGCGCAACCGGCGGGTCGAGATCAACTTCTAACAAGAACCAGTATCGTCAGTATTGCTGGCCCGCGCCCTTCGGGGCGCGGGCTTTCTTTTGGCCCAACGCCCGCAATCCCCGCCGTACAGCCTCGCCCGGCAGGCCCGTTTGGTTGACGCAAAGGCCGCGAAGCGGTGTATAACGGCGCCAAATTGAGCCCCGCCAGGTTCCCTGCGTGCCTGCTTCCTTGTCTGGTCCCACGAGAGAAAGCCTCAGTTATGAATTCCGCCTTGATCGACGTTGTGGTGAAAAGCGTCACGGAACTTGCCCAAGGCATTCGCGCCTTCGAACTGCATGCCGCCGACGGCGACGACCTGCCCGCCTTCACCGCCGGATCGCATATCGATGTGCACCTGCCCAACGGATTGGTACGAAACTATTCCCTGGTGAATTCCCAGGCCGAACGGCACCGTTATGTCATTGCCGTGTCCCTGGATGCCCACAGCACGGGCGGGTCCAAATACCTGCATGAAAACGACCTTGAGGGCGCGACGCTCAAGATCAGCGCGCCGCGCAACAACTTCGCGCTGGTCGAGGACGGCGCCCCCAAGATCCTAATCGCCGGCGGCATCGGCATCACCCCTCTTTACGCCATGATTCAGCGCTTGGAAGAAATCGGCGATCTCTGGATGCTGTTCTACGGCGCCCGCAGCAGAGAGGCCGCCGCCTTCCGTGAGGAGCTGGAAGCGCTCAACGAGAAACAGCCCGGACGGGTCAATTTCAATTTCGATGACGAAGCCGGGCAGATGCTGGACGTGACCTCGATCGCCGTCCGCGCGCCCCTGGAGGCGCATCTCTATTGCTGCGGCCCAGCCCCCATGCTGGATGCGTTCAACATGATTACCGCAAACCGCATGCCCGACATGGTCCATATCGAATACTTCACCGCCCCGACGACCGACAACGCGGGCGAAATCGATGATGCGGATCTGCCCGAGACCTTCACGGTTGAAATCGCCGGGACCGGCAAGAGCTTCGAGGTCAAGAAGGGCCAGTCCATCCTCGGTGTGTTGATGCAAAATGGAGTCTATGCCGCCTCCTCCTGCCAGGAAGGGTGCTGCGGCACCTGTGTCGTGCAGGTACTGGAGGGAATCCCGGATCACAAGGATTTCGTCTTGAGCGACCGCGAGCATGCCGCCAACCAGATGATGACGATCTGCGTCTCGGGCAGCAAGACAGACAAGCTGGTCATCGAACTCGACTGACCGCGCGGCCTCTCCCGG